>PMLB01000311.1:23267-47274 GCA_003158735.1 Myxococcales bacterium
CTTCTTCACGATGCCGATGAGCAAAATCACGCCAATGAGCGCGATGATGCTGAACTCGGTGTGCATCAGCATTAGGGCCAACAAGGCGCCCACGCCCGCCGAAGGCAGGGTGGACAGAATCGTCACCGGGTGAACCAGGCTTTCGTACAGCACGCCGAGCACGATGTACACCGCCAGCAATGCGGCCAAAATCAAAATGGGCTGGTTTGAAAGAGAATCCACAAAGGCCTTGGCCGTGCCTTGCGGGGAAGCCACCACACCCGCGGGCAAACCGATGCGTGCCTCGGCGCCATGGATGGCATCAAGCGCCTGACTGAGCGACTTTTCCGGCGCCAGGTTGAACGACAGCGTGACCGCGGGAAACTGGCCCTGGTGGCTTATGGACAGTGAAGTCCGTGAAGGCGTCCAGTGGGCAATCGTGGAAAGCGGAATCTGGGCCCCGCCTAGCGAGCGCACGTACATGTTGTCGAGCACGCCAGGCTGCCCGGCCAGCTCGGGCTTGGCCTCCAGCACCACGCGATACTGGTTGAGCTGCGTGTACATGGTCGCCACCTGGCGCTGGCCGAAGGCATCGTAGAGGGCACCGTCCACCGCCTGCAACGACACGCCCAGGCTGGACGCGATGTCGCGATCGACTTCCAGGTTGAGCTGCAAGGCATTGGTCTGCTGGTCTGTGGCCACGTCGCGCAGCTCGGGCAGCGCCTTGAGCATATCGAACACGCGCGGCGCCCACTGGTTCAGCTCGTCCAGGTTCGCGTCCTGCAAAGTGTACTGGTACTGCGTGCGCGAGCCCCGGCCGCCCATGCGCACATCCTGCACCGACTGCAAGAACAGCATGATGCCCGGAATTTGCGCAAGCTTGGGGCGCAATTCGGCAATGACCTGGTCGGAGGTCTGGCTGCGCTGGCCGATGGGCTTGAGTTGCACGAACATGTTCCCAGTGTTGCCGGACGATCCTCCGCCGATGAAAGCAACCATTTTCTCCACCGCCGGATGGGCCAGTACGACCTTGTTGACAGCCTCCGCGCGCTGGCGCATGGCCGGAAACGACACGTCCTGCGGTGCCTCGGCCACGCCGGCAATCTGGCCTGTGTCCTGTTGCGGAAAGAGTCCCTTGGGTACCACCTTGTAGAGGAAGACGCTGAGCACGGCAGCGCCGACCGTGATGAGCACCATCAGGTGGTGGTGACTGAGCACCCAATTGAGCCCGCGCCGGTAGCCGCCCAGCATGCTGTTGAAGAAGCCCTCGGACACCCGGAAGGCGAAGCCGCGCGGTCGCTCGGTTTGCAGGCGCAGCAGGCGCGAGGTCATCATCGGCGTCAGGGTGAGCGAGATGATCGCCGAGATGGCGATGGACACGGCCAAAGTGACCGCGAACTCCCGGAACAGCCGTCCCACAATGCCACCCATGACCAGAATGGGGATGAAGACCGCCAGCAGGGACACCGTGATAGAGACGATGGTGAACCCGATCTGTCGCGCCCCTTTGAGAGCTGCCACAAGTGGTGTCTCGCCTGCCTCGACGAAGCGCGAGACGTTTTCAGTGACCACGATGGCATCGTCGACCACGAAGCCGGTCGCGATGGTAAGCGCCATCAGCGACAGGTTGTTCAGGCTGTAGCCCAAAAGATACATGGCGCCGAAGGTCCCCACCAAGGAAAGCGGAACCACCACGCTGGGGATCAGGGTGGCGCGCAGGTTGCGCAGGAACGCGAAGACCACCAGCACCACGAGAAACACGCTGATGAGCAAGGTGCGTTCCACATCGCGCACCGACGCGCGAATGGTGCCGGCGCGGTCCACCGCCACCTGGATGTCGATGGCGGGCGAGACCGACTGGGCCAGGCTGGGCAGCATGCGCTTGATGCGATCGATGACCTCGATGATGTTGGCACCCGGCTGGCGGCGGATGAGCAGCGACACCGAGCGCCTGTCGTTGGTCCAGGCCGCCACCCGGTTGTTCTCCACGTCGTCGATCACCTGCGCCACGTCGCCCAGACGCACGGCTGCGTTGCCCTTGTAGCTGATGACCAGGTCGCGAAAGCTCTTGGCCCCGACCAGCTGATCGTTGGAGGCAATGGTTTGTGCCTGGTGCGCACCCGACAGCGAGCCTTTGGGTTGATCCACCGTGGCCTGGCTGAGCACGGTGCGCACGTCCTCCAGGCCCAACCCGAGGCCCGCGAGCACAGTCGGATCGACCTGCACGCGCACGGCAGGGTTCTGGCCACCGCCCACGAAGACCTGGCCCACGCCCTCAATCTGGGAGATCTTTTGCGCCAGGATTGTGTTGGCGGCATCGTAGACCTGGGCCAGCGGCAGGGTGTTCGACATCAACGAGAGGATGAGGATGGGCGCGTCGGCTGGGTTGACCTTGCGGAAGTTGGGACGCGTGGGCAAATTCGGCGGCAGATCGCCGGCCGCCGCGTTGATGGCGGCCTGCACGTCGCGCGCGGCCGAGTCCACGTCTCGGTCCAGGTCGAACTGCAGGGTCAAGCTGACCGAGCCCAAGGAACTGACTGAAGTGATCTCATTCAAGCCGGCAATTCGGCCAAAGCGACGCTCGAGCGGCGTGGCCACCGCCGAGGCCATGGTCTCGGGACTGGCTCCCGGCAAGCCCGCATTGACGTTGATGGTGGGGTAATCGACGCGCGGCAGGGGCGCCACCGGAAGCTGGGTATATGCAGTGGCTCCCACCAACAGCAAGGCTGCGGCCAGCAATGAAGTCGCCACAGGCCGCCGGATGAAGGGCTCGGAGATGTTCACGACGCGCTGTCTGGCACCGGCGCCGCCGTGACGTTACCAGCACGTCCGGGACGCAGCAGGCGAGCCAGCCTATCCATGTACAGGTAGATGACCGGCGTGGTGTAAAGGGTCAGCAATTGCGAGATGAGCAGTCCACCCACAATCGAGATGCCGAGAGGGCGCCGCAGTTCGGAACCCGTTCCACTGCCCAATGCCAGCGGCAGACCGCCCAACAACGCCGCCATTGTGGTCATCATGATGGGCCGGAAACGGAGCAGGCAGGCCCGCACGATCGACTCCTGCGGTGGTAGCCCATCCACGCGCTCGGCCTCCAGTGCGAAGTCGNNGATGGCGTTCTTCTTCACGATGCCAATCAACAACACGATCCCGATGAGAGCGATGATGCTGAACTCGGTCCCGGTCAACATGAGCGCCAGGAACGCGCCCACACCGGCGGACGGCAAGGTCGACAGAATGGTCACCGGGTGGATGTAGCTCTCGTAAAGCACGCCGAGCACGATGTACACAGTGAGCAGGGCGGCCAGGATGAGGAAGGGCTCGCTGGCCAGCGCGCTCTTGAATTCCTGCGCCGTGCCCACGAAGTTGGCGCGCACAGTGCTCGGCATGCCGATCTCGCGCTCGGCGGCGTGGATGGCGTCCACCGCATCGCCCAGCGCCAGACCTGAGGCCACGTTGAATGAAATGGTCACGGCCGGAAATTGCCCCTGGTGGGTGACGGCCAGGGGCGTACGCGCGGGCTCGAAATGGGTGAACGCGCTCAATCGCACCTGATCGCCGGTTTGCGCGCGGACATAGATATTCTCCAATGCCGCCGCGTTGTTCTGAAATTCCGGTTTCACCTCCAGAATGACTCGGTACTGGTTGAGCTGGGTGAAGATGATCGACACCTGGCGTTGGCCAAAAGCATCGTAGAGCACGTCATCGATTGCCTGGGGCAAGATGCCGAAACGTGAGGCGGTGTCACGATCGACAACCAGTCCCAGTTGCAGGCCAGAGATCTGCTGATCGCTGGTCACGTCGCGCAGCTCGGGCAGGCTCTCCAGCCGGGCCAACACCCGCGGCGCCCATTGGCCAAGCTCTCCGACGTCCGCGTCTTCCAGTGTGTACTGGAACTGGGTGCGACTGACCCGGCTGTCAATCTGCAAATCCTGCACAACCTGGAAGAACACCGAAGTGCCCTCCACGCCCTGGGCGCTCACCCGCAGTCGCCGCAGGATCTCGGCCGCGCTCTCGCTGCGCGCCGCACGCGGGCGCAGAGTGATGGCCAGCCTTCCGGTGTTCGGCGTGGGATTGGTGCCGTCGGCCCCGATAAAGGACACGACCGATGCGACATCCGGGTCGGTGCGCACAACATCAGCCAGCGCCCGCTGCCGCGCCATCATGCTGGCAAAGGATACATCGGCCGGCGCCTCGGTCACGCCCATGATCATTCCGGTGTCCTGTTGCGGGAAGAAGCCCTTGCGCACGATCACTGCCAGCGCCACGGTCAGCGCCACCGTGGCCACAGTCACCGCCAGGGTGGCCGGCTGGTGGCGCATGACCCAGTTCAGGCTGCTCTGGTAGACCGACATCATGGCGGTAAAGCCGCGCTCGAACTGCCGGGCCAGCCACCCCGGCTGCTCGTGCGCGCGCAGCAAGAAGGCGCACATCATGGCGGTCAGGGTCAGCGAGAGAATCGCCGACACGCCGATGGCGATACTGAGCGTGACCGCGAACTCGCGAAACAGGCGACCTATGATGCCGCCCATGAAAAGCAGAGGAATCAAGACTGCCACCAGCGACACAGTCAGCGACACAATGGTAAAGCCGATCTGCTTGGCACCCTTCAACGCCGCCTGGAAAGGCGGCTCGCCTTCTTCTATGAAGCGGGAGATGTTTTCGATCATCACGATGGCGTCGTCNNAGCGACAGGTTGTTCAGGCTGTAGTGGCACAGATACATGATGCCGAAGGTACCCACCAGCGAGAGCGGCACAGCCACGCCGGGAATGATGGTCGCGCGCAGGCTGCGCAGAAACAGATAGATGACGGCCACCACCAGCAGCACGCTCAAGGCCAGGGTGAACTGGACGTCGTCGACCGAGGCCCGCACGGTTTCGGTGCGATCGCTGACCACCTTCACGTCCACGCCCTGGGGCAACGCGGTTTGCAGACGCGGCAGCAGTGCCTTCACCCGCTCGGCCACTTCGATGACGTTGGCCCCTGGTTGGCGCTGCACACTCACGATGATGGCGCGTTTCCCGTCGGACCAGCCCGCCAACTCGTCGTTCTCCACCCCGTCGATGACGTTGGCCACTTCCTGCAGCCGAACCGGCGCGCCGTTGTTGTAGGCCAGGATGAGCGGCCGAAAGCTGGACGCGCGCGCAAGCTGATCGTTGGTGGCCAGGGTGTAGTTCTGGCGAGGGCCGTCCAGGTTGCCTTTGGGCTGATTGACGTTGGCCGCGACCAGGATTTTCCGCACGTCGTCCAGGCTGAGCCCGGCCCCGGCCAGCGCTGCGGGATCGACCTGGACGCGCACGGCAGGCTTCTGACCGCCGTTTATGGTGACCAGGCCCACGCCGGCCACCTGCGCGATCTTCTGCGCCAGGATGGAATCCGCCACATCGTCGACCTGATCGAGCGGCAGGGTGTCCGAGCTGATGCTCAAGGTGAGGATGGGCGAGTCGGCCGGGTTGCTCTTGCTGTAGGTCGGTGGCGCCGGCAGCGACGCGGGCAGCAGGTTCGACGCTGCATTGATGGCGGCCTGGACATCTTGCTCGGCGGCGTCGATGTCGCGGTTCAGATCGAACTGCAGCGTGATCTGGGAATTGCCAAAGCTCGACACCGAAGTCATCTGGCCCAACGCCGGCATCTGGCCGAATTGCCGTTCCAGGGGCGTGGTCACTGCCGAGGCCATGGTCTCGGCACTGGCCCCGGGCAGCGCCGTGGCCACCACGATGGTGGGATAGTCCACCTGGGGCAACGCGGACACCGGAAGCTGGCGGTAGCCGAGCAAGCCGGACAACAACAGCCCGACGGTCAGCAACGATGTGGCCACCGGACGCCGGATGAACGGCTCGGATACGCTCATGGTTTTTCGCCGCGACCCCTGCTGCCTGGCTTGCCCCCCGAGCCGCCCCCGCGACCGCCACCTTCCTTGCCCGACTCGCGCACCGACACCTTGCTGCCCGGCCGAAGCTGATTCTGTCCGTCGGCCACCACGATCTCACCCTCGCTCACGCCCTTGTCGATGATGGCCAGGTCGCCGGTGGGTGAGACGGCTTCCACCGGCCGTACCGTGACGGTCTGGTCGGGGCCGATGACGTAGACGAAGGTGCCATCGGGGCCGCGCTGCAAAGTCGACGCAGGCACCACCAACGCGCCCTTGTGCGTGCTGAGCAGCAGGCGCGCCTTGACGAACTGGTTGGGCCACAGATGGCGCTCGGGATTGGGCAAGACGGCCTTCAGCCGCAAGGTCGCAGTGGCCTGGTTGATCTGGTTGTCGATGAGTTCGAGCTCGCCCTTGCCCAGCGCGGTCGCGCCATCGCGGCCATACACCTCCACCCCGAGCTTGCCGTGCGCCATCTGGTCGCTGATGTGCGGCAGTTCGTCCTGGGGCAGGTTGAACAGCACGGCCACGGGATCGAGCTGCGTGACCACCACCATGCCGCCCGCATCAGCGGCGTGCACGACGTTGCCTGGATCGACCAGACGCACGCCCGTAACCCCGTCCACCGGAGAGGTGATGCGCGCGTAGTCCAGATTTAGCCGGGCGCTCTCGATGGCCGCCTGGTCCATGCGAACCGTCCCCTCGGTCTGACCGGCGACCGCCTGATCGGAATCGAGCTGCTGCTGGGCGATGAGCTTCTTGCCCACCAGCTCCCTGTCGCGCTTCACCATCAAGTTCGCGTTTTCCAACTGGGCGCGGTCGCGTGCCAGCGCGCCCTCGGCCTGGTGAAGTTGAACCTGGAAGGGCCGCGGGTCGATCTGCGCCAGCACTTCGCCCTTGCGCACGGCCTGACCCTCGCGGAACAGGACCTGCATCAGCCGACCGTCCACCTGGGACCGCACTGTCACCGTCTTGTACGCGACCACGCTGCCGATGCCCTCCAAGTACACCGGCACGTCACGTCGGACTACCGTGGCTGGCAGGACGGGCACCGCACGAGCCCCACGTGGCTCGGCAGCCGCGCCCGACTTGCCCGCGCCGCACGCCGACGGGGCGCTCAGGAGCGCAAGCAGAACCGCTAGCGTCGCCGGGAGCTTCGCGCGCTCGTTCCGGGAGTGAACAGCCGGCAACCAGGAGACAGGCAGTGCTTGCAAAGGACCTCGCAACTTTCTCCGATCAGCGTCTCCAGCAAGAGGCCCAACCGGTCAATTTTCCTCGGAAACTACCCGACGGACCCGGTTTGTCAACGGGACAACGTGACGCTGCAAAAGCGTGGGTCAATCGCGACCGCGCTCGGTCTCCGCGATCTCGGCACGCTCGCGCAGCACGGTGAAGGCGAGGCGCAGGGTGCGGCTCGCGGTGGACCCGCTGCCTTCCACGCGACAGAGCGCGGCGGATGCGCACAGCTCGCGCGCCAGCAGCCACAGTCGGCCGGCCTGACAGCGCCGCGCGATGGCCACAGAACGCACGCACAGGACATCGTGGTCCCATCCGTGGTCCCCAGGACAATCCGCAAGGTCGCATTCGTCGCGGCTGGCGACCTGCACCGGCCCCGGCGACGAATGTCTAGCTCGCACCCCAGGCCATGTTACCGGCCCCTGGTGGTTGCAGTTTGCCGGAGCCCACCTCAACTTCACCATGTGCTTTCTTCGCATGACACGACACTAGCCATGTCGTGTTGCAGGGGTATTGCAGCGTCGTAAAGTTGTGTGAATCAGACGCGCAGAGGGCCTGGCTGGCGCCGGTCAGCGATGTCCGCCGCCGTGGCCGCCGCCGTGGCCGCCGCCGAAGCCACCGTGGCCGCCACTGAAACCGCTGTGACCACTGAACCCACTGTGGAATCCGCCACCCGCGCTGCCGCGGAATCCGCTGACAGCGCGAGCTCCGCCGCCGACGTTGCCGCGATAGACGCCCGCAGCGCTGCCGTGGAATCCGCCAGCGTTGCCGCCGCGATAGCCTCCACCGTATCCGCCCCGATAACCGCCAGCGTAGCCGCCCCGATAGCCTCCTCCGTATCCGCCACGGTAGCCGCCCCAACCATACCCAGCCCGGTAGAGTCCCGTGTACCAGCCAAAGTGGTTGGGACCTAGGAATCCGAAGTAGGGATACGGACCCCAGCCCCAAACCCATGGCGACGCCAGCCACGACCAACCGTAGCTTGGATAGTAGACATACGAGTAGGGAGACGTGTCGTAGGCCGTGCCTTCGTACGTGTACTGGTTCCCGTAGGGCATCCAAATCCACCCATACTGACTTGTGTAGACCCACTGGCCCCCGGCGTCGGCCGGTGCCGCCTCGACGGGCTGCTGCATCTGCGGCTGCGGTTGCGCCTGCGCTTGAACCGGCGGGGCGGGCGGCTGTTGCGGCGGCGCAGGTGGCTGCTGCTCTGGCGCCGGCGTGGGCGGCTGCACCGCCTGTGGTTCAGCGCCAGCGGTCGAGACCTGGCTCGTCGATTCCCCGATGACGGTCACTTTCTGGGCCTGAGCAACGCCGAAGCCCAGAAGCAAGAAACAAACACAAACAGCTAGCGTGGTCTTCATGGCATCACCCCTAGGTGAGACGACGGTGAACCTGCTGCTATTCTACGACAGATCCCACGATAGTACATGGAATCACCCGCTCGCTGCTAACGCGGATCACCTGCGCCATTGATGACTACGGACGCCAAGGAAGGAAGATCAGGCGGCGGTTGGCTTCTTGCAGAGTGAGCGCAAACTCGCCCCACACGGGCACAAAGTAGAGGGCCACCAATACAGAGAGCGTGACGTATGCCAACACCGCGCGAGGCCAGCAGCGTTCCAGCTTGGCCACAACCCCGGCCAGCAGAATGATGGCGAAGGCGTAGGGTGTCAGGTAGTGGTAGAAAAACGAGTGCTTGCCCATGGAAACCATAAACAGGATTTGCAAGGCCACCCATCCTGAGGCGAGCACCAGGACTGCCTTGGTGAACGAGGCGTCGAAGAAAGCCGGCCAATAGCGCCGCCAACTTGCCCGCCATGCGGTGAGGCCCCGGGCCACGGGCAACCCCACCACCAGCAAGGCCGCGGGGAACCAGAACACCAGATTGCCCAGGCTGGAGGCATAGCGCGAGGTGGTTCCGGTGGAGGAGAGCTTGACCACGATGGGATGATAGAGCAACGGCCAGGTATACCAGGCCGACGCCAATGGATTGTCATACCGTCCGAGATCGTGCAGGCTGTGCATCGACGAGAAAATGACGTTCACGACGTCCATGGGGCCGCTGGCGTGTCCCATCAGGTGCAGCCCAAGCATCCAGATGAAAAAGTGCACGATGGGCGACAACCCGAACCAAAAAATCGTGTACCAGGGCACACGACGGTAGAGCAGCACGATCAAGATAGCCGGCACCAGCGCCTGCGCGGCACTCCACTTGATGGACGTGGAGATCCCAATCAAAATTCCGGCAACCGCCATCCCGCGCCAGGTGCGCGCCTCGAGCACCGCCAGGACGCTCCACATGATGAAGCAGACGAGCATGATGTCGATGAAGGCCGTGCGCGAATGGGCAATGAAAAAACCATCTGCGGCCATGAAAGCTGCCGCCAGCCAAGCCGCCCGCCGGCTGGCGAAGATCTGGCGCGCCAGCCAGAAGCCGACGATGACGGTCTGCAGGCCGAAACACAGATACATGAACCGCCGTCCCACCGAGTTGTAGCCGAAGAGGAGAAGCCCAATCGTGCCCAGGAGCTTGCCCATCGGGGGGTGGTAGTCTTGCAGGTCAGGCACGCCGAGAAGCATGTGCTGTGCCGTCGGCAGCTCGTCAAAAGTATTGCGCGGCGGATAGCCTATCCCCTGGACGCGCAGGATCACGCCGCCCACGATCATGAAGGCAAGCAGGCAGCTGGTTATACGTTGAATGCGCCCCAGAGCACCCCAGCGGTCCACAGCATCTTGCCAGGCCGCTCGGCCGGTCTCGACCACGCCACGAACCATCTTCGCTGGCGTCATTGCGGAATCACGCACTCGGTGAGAAGCCCTACCGGCACGGCGTCTTTGACCGGAGCGAACGGACCGGTGGCCTGCCAGCGCAGCGACGCCGACTTGAGCGAGCCAACCATGTGGTAGTTGCACGCGATCGAGAAGCGCTCTTTGGGCAGCTGACCGGTCATGCCAAGTGAGCTCCACAGGCCTGCGCCGAGAAAAAGCACCTGATCCACGGTGTAGTAGGGCCGCAGGAGCAGGCGATCCTCTGTGCCCTGCAGATCAAAGGGCTGCTGGTTGGCCCGAAACGCGCAATGCATTCCTTCGAACACCACGTCCGAGGCACAGGCCAGGTTCTGCATGTCCTCACGAACCAGGGTCACTTCAATGGAACGCGTTCCCCCCTTGTACCAGCCATCCGCATGAGGCGCGTAGCGCTGGCCATAGCCCGTCCATGAGTAGATCGCCCAAATGACGAAACTCACCATGAACAGCATGAGAAACGTGTAGCAGAGAACGTTGAATTCACCCGTCACCTTGGAGGGCGGGAGCACGTCAGGCTGAGGCACCGGCTCTGGGTTGGGCGGCGCTGCGGGTGGGGGCGCTGCGGGAGAAGTCTCGGGAACAGACGGCGAAGCCATGGCCCAATGATTAAATGATGCCGTCGCCGCCGTCAACCGCGGCCAAAGAAGCCCGTCGGTGCGAGCGCGCTCGACGACCCGAGAATACGCGCAGCGTTACCACCCTACGACCTGGCGCTGTCCGTCAGAGGAGACCGTTTCCTGTCGTGCCGCAGATCGTGAGACCCGTTTTGTTTTCTCCACGCCCCTTAGGAAACGCCCCAGCCGAATCGAAGTCCTACGGTCACAAATAATGAAGAAACTTCTAGGCCTCGTTACCCTGACTGCCGCCCTGCTAGCTGGAAGTCCGCGCGCCGGAGCGACGACGTACATCTTTGCGACTTTCAAAGGCGACGACGCCGCTGGCATGAAGCTATCCATCTATACGTCGACCGACTCAATCACCTTCACGCTGCTGTCTGACACTGGGTTCGGTGGCAATACCAGCTACATTCGCGATCCCAGCATCATGAAGTACACCGACGGGAAGTACTACATCGCCTACACTGACCCGATGACCGCGAGCTGCTGCAACCCCGAGGACCATTTCGGCATTGCTGTCAGCTCGGACCTGATCCACTGGACCGATCTGACGACTGTGAAGGCAGGCGTGCCCAGTGTCTCGCGCGTGTGGGCGCCGGAATGGTACGTGGAAGGCGGGGTGGTCAGAATCATCGCCAATATCGACACTGGCAGCGAACTTCCCGATTTTGAACCATATGCTTTCACGGCCCAGAACAGTGAATTGACCCAGTGGAGTGGACCGACGGTTCTTGGTATCGGCCCGGACTATATCGACACCTACGTAGCAAAACTGGGCAGCACCTATCACGCCTTCATCAAGAGCGAAACCACACGATATCTGGAACACGCGACCGCCCCGAGCCTGACTGGCCCCTGGACCTTCGTAGGCAAGAACGACTGGGCTGGATGGGGATCCGGACTGGAAGGGCCGGCCATTGTCCAATTGGACAATGGGCAATACCGGATGTACGTGGACCCGCAATCGGGCGGAGTGCCGTGCCAGACCATGACCAGTTCCGATCTCAACACCTGGTCTGCAAGGGCCAGCATACCGGGCACCGCGGGAACGGTCATCCGACACGGCACGGTCATTAGGGACGTGACTGGTCTTGGATCCAATGGATACTTCACGGCCGTGGGCGGCTCCTCGGGCGCGGGCGGATCCACAGCCACCGGCGGCTCCACGAGCTCGGGCGGGGCCACCGGCTCAGGCGGCGTCAAGGGTGGAACGACCGCAACAGGCGGCTCTTCGGGCTCGGGCGGGGTCAAAGGCGGGTCCACGAGTAGCGGTGGCTCGCCCGCCACCGGCGGCTCAGCAACCATGGCCGGCTCAACCCTGAGCGGCGGATCCAGTGCGACCGGCGGCTCTGTCGGTGGCGGAAATGGCGGAAGCGCATCCAGCCTAGGTGGACACGGCGGAGCAGGAACGGGCGGGGCCACGGACAGCAGCCACGACACTGGAAACGCTGACGCGAGCGCCGGCACCGGCGGATCGACCGGTGCCGCGGGCGCGACCGCTGGCAGCAGCGCCGCCTCGACGCCAGACGCGGCAATTTCAATGGGCGGCACTTCCGGAATCAATGACTCAGGCACCGTCGACACTGGGGGTTCGATCGGGGCTGCAACCGGGGGCAGCGCCGCTGGTGGGATTTCGGGAACCGTGGCTGCGCCCGACGCGGGCGGCATCGCGGCGGCCAGTGCGTCAGGTTGTAGTTGCGCGGTGATGGGCAGGTCATCTTCCAAGCCCACATCGACGTCAGCGGGGCTGATCTTCGGTCTTGCGGCATTGGCCATGAGCGCGCGTCGGCGCAGGCGCAGATAGCGCCACGGAAGGCCCGCCATTTTCGCGGCGCACCCCGCCAGCTTCCCGGGCAAACCCCAGATCGCGAGCCCCACAGGGAAATTCGTCCACGCGTCGGTCGAGTGTATCGGCACCTCCACGTCCTCGCCCTAGCACTACTGATTGAGTTTCTCCCGTCGCCGTCGCTGCTGCGGGGCCCGTCCGCTTTCTCGCTTCTCGGTCAGATACGTCGAGTATCTTCCCTCGGCGCTCGTCGCGGCCGGGCCTCCTCGCGACGCGCCGGCTCGGTCCGAANNAATTTCAATCAGTAGTGCTAGTCTTCGCCGCGCCACAGGCGGACAAGCCGTCGGTCACGGCCAGTCTTTCTGGTTTCCTTAGGCGATTTTTGAACCCACTTCGCCGACGTCGCGCCCCATTCGGTGCTGAAGCAATCTGCCGATTACCACGAAAGGCGACATGCACACACACCGCTCCTGCCGACACTCCGCCGCTAGCCCGCTCGCAGAAGTCGCAGCAATTGGCTTGGCCCTGCTCTTGCTGGGGCCAGCCGCCTGCAGCTCCAACAGTTCCGGCGCCCCGGCAGAGAACGCCGGCTCCGGCGGAAACAGCGGTGGCTCGACCGGCCAAGCTGGCGCTGGTCAGGGCGGCTCTTCTCCCTCTGGTGGCAGCACAGGCGCGGCGGGAGCAGGCGGGTTGAGCACGGCGGCGGAAACTGGGGACGCCGCGGCGGGCACAAGCGGGTCCAGCGCATCCGGCGGTCAGACTGAAATCGGTGGCAGTGCGACCACGGGTGCCGGCGGGGGCGCCGCGGCGGGCGCGGGGACACGAGCGGGCGCGGCTGGGTCCGGCGCCGCGGGCCTGCAGAGCGGCGGCAGCATCGCAACAAGCGCGGCGGGCGCGCTGGCCGGCGCCACGGGCGGCAAGGGCGGGGCCAGCGGCGGCGCTGCCTCCGGCGGTGTCGTGGGTGGGACAGCCACCACAGGCGCAGGGGGCAAGGCTGGCTCGGGCGGCAGCGCGGGATCGAGCGGCTCAGGCGGAGCGCCGTCCCCGAGCATTCGGCAGGTGCTCAACTTCAATCAGGCCTGGAAATTCAAATCAGGTGACTACAACGGCGCGCAGGCAAACAGCTACGATGATTCGTCGTGGTCCACGGTCGGGCTGCCCCACTCGTTCAGCCTGCCCTACTTCATGTCGTCGAAGTTCTACGTCGGCTATGGCTGGTATCGCAAGCATTTCACCGCGCCGGCGGAATGGTCGAGCAAGCGGGTGTTTCTGGAGTTCGAGGGGGCCTTTCAAGACACCCAAGTCTTCGTGAATGGAAAGTCCGTCGGCAAGCACCAGGGTGGCTACACCGGATTCTCTCTTGACGCCACCACCGCCGTCGTGACCGGTGACAACGTCGTGGCGGTACAGGTGAACAACAACTGGAACGCACAACTGGCTCCGCGCGCGGGCGACCACACATTTTCAGGCGGCCTGTACCGCGATGTGTACCTGGTGGTAACCGATCCGCTGCACGTCACCTGGTACGGCACCTTTGTCACCACGCCGACCGTCTCGGCCACCTCGGCCACAGTGAACATAAAGACGGAAATTCGCAACGACAATGCCGCCAGCAAGAGTTGCACGCTGAAGACTGACATCGTCGACAACAAAGGCGCAACAGTGGGCACCGTGTCTTCCACTCAGACGGTCCCGGCCAGCAGCACGATCACGGTCGACCAGACCACGCCGGCGATTGCCAGTCCGTCGCTGTGGCATCCCGATCACCCGACGCTGTACCGAGCGGTCAGCGCGATTTCCGATGGCGCCACCAGTCTGGACAGCTTTTCCACGACGTTTGGTTTCCGATCGATCAGTTGGTCGGCTAGCAGCGGGTTTTCCATCAACGGGACGCACCTCTATCTGCACGGCGTAGATGTCCATCAGGATCACGCCGGCTGGGGCGATGGCGTGACCAACGCCGGGTTCTTCCGCGACGTGAAGCTGGTCAAGGACGCCGGCTTCAACTTCATTCGCGGCTCGCACTATCCCAAGGATCCGGGCTTTGGCGACGCCTGCGATCAGCTGGGCGTGCTCTTCTGGTCCGAGAACTGTTTCTGGGGCTATGGCGGCGCGACCGGCGAGGGTTCCTGGAACACGGCCGGCGCCTATCCCAACAATGCCGGCGATCAGGCCGCATTTGACACCAGTGTGACCGACAGTCTGACCGCGATGATCCGCGTGCATCGGAATCATCCCAGCATCATCGCGTGGAGCATGAGCAACGAGCCGTTCTTCACGGCCGACGCTACCAAGCCGAAGATGAGCGCTCTGCTGACAAAAGAGGTCACGCTGGTGCATCAGCTCGACCCGACCCGTCCGGCTGGCATCGGCGGGGCGCAACGTCCGCAGGGCAGCTCGCGCATTGACAAGCTGGGCGATGTGGCCGGGTACAACGGCGATGGCGCGACCCTCTCCGACTTCCAGAATCCGGGCATCCCCAGCGTGGTAACCGAATACGGCAGCGTCGCCGCCACTCGCCCGGGCGTCTACGATCCCGGTTGGGGCAACTTGAGTGCCACGCTGACCAACGGGTTCCCCACTGAATACGCGTGGCGCGGCGGCCAGGCCCTGTGGTGCGCGTTCGATCACGGCAGTGTGGGCAGCACCAAGCTGATGACAATGGGAATTGTCGACTACTTCCGGCTGCCCAAGCGGGCCTGGTATTGGTATCGCAACGCCTATGCCAAAGTTGCGCCGCCCACCTGGCCCGCCAGTGGCACGGCTGCGGCCCTGCAACTCACCGCCGACAAGACCAACCTCGCGGCCGTGGACGGCACGGACGACGCGCAGCTGATCGTGACAGTGCTGGACAGCAAGGGGAATGCCATCAGCAACAACGTTCCGGTCACCCTGTCCGTCACGTCGGGCCCAGGCGAATTCCCGACTGGAACCAGCATCACATTCACACCGTCCGGAAGCAGCGATCAATCGGACATTGCCATTCTCGACGGCAAAGCCGCCATCGAATTTCGCAGCTACTACTCCGGCACCAGCGTTATCAAGGCGACCTCGTCCGGTCTGACTGCCGCGACCATTACCATTACATCGCAGGGCAGCCCCGCCTGGGTCGAGGGCGTCACCCCACCGACTGCGGCGCGACCGTACACCCGCTACACCAGCGGAGGAACCGCGGGCACCAGCCAAACCCTGGCCTTGAACCGTCCCACTGATGCCAGCAGCAGCGCTGGCACCGCGGGAAACGGCAACGATGGCGACTCCACAACGTCCTGGCAAGCGGCCACTACCGACGCGACTCCTTGGTGGAGCGTATCCTTGGAAAGCACATACACGGTCAGTTCGGTGCAGCTCACTTTCCCCACGGCGGCCAACTATCGCTACACCATTGATGTGTCCCCGGATGGCACTCAGTGGACCACCAAAGTGGACCAAAGCCAGAACACCAGCACGGCCCAGACTCGGACAGCCACCACCAATTTCGGCACCGGCATCGGCTTCGTGCGCGTCAGTTTCACCGGGCAGCCTGCCGGGCTGGCAGAGGTCGCGGTCACCGGCACGCCTTGATGAACCATGCACGACAGAAGATCGAGGGGAAGCACCACGTGACAACTCCGCAACGGGCACTTCGCCGTTCTCGACCCAGCCCAGTCACTCTTCTGGCAGTGCCCTTGCTGCTGGTGACGACGCCGTCCTGGGCCCAGACCCTGACCATGCAACAGCTGCTTAGCAACAACATCGATCAGCGCTTCGGCATGTTCATCCACTACAACATGAACACGTACTACTACGGCTGGGGCGAGAAACGGGTCGACCCCAAGACCTTTGCGCCCCCCGCCGGTGACTGCCGCACCTTCACCGATCAGTGGGCCAAGGCGGCCAAGTCAGCGGGCATGAAGTTTGGAATACTGACCACCAAGCATCACGATGGTTTCGCCATCTGGCCCTCCAAGGCGATGCCGCCGTCAACGTCGCCGTCGGCCGTCCCCTACACCATCGCGCAGAGTGCGGTCCCGACGATGGATGTAGTCAAGTGCTACGTCGATTCTTTCCGCGCCCAGGGACTGGACCCCAATCTCTACTTCTCGATCTGGGATCCCAACAACGGCGTTGGCTCGGTGGCGGGACACAACACCGACCCCGGCGCGGTCGACTGGAACGTGGTTGGAAGTTACATCACGACCCAAATCACTGAGCTTCTGACCAATTACGGCAACATTCCCGTGTTTGTGTTCGACGGCTACGCCTGGCTCACGGGACACCAGCTGATTCCCTACCAGAAGATACGGGCCCTGGTTCGCCAGCTACAGCCGAACACCATCATCGTTGACCACAATGGCGGGGTGCCCTGGGAAGTCGACATGGAGTATTTCGAAGAGCCGCTCGGGGTCACGGTGCCGTCCGGGAACGTCGTTGCCGGTGCGCAAGGTCAGACGATAGCCAAGGACAAGAACTGGTTCTGGAGAAGCACCCAAGCCGCCGCCGGTTATCTGTCGGCCTCGAGCATAGCCAACGAAATCAAGACCACCGAATCCAACTACACCAACTTCATCCTCGATTGTCCGCCCAATCTACAAGGATTGCTCGACGATCCGGTCGTCACAGCTCTGGGCCAGGTACCGCAGTACTGGACGCCAAACGCTGCTAGGGCTCCCTTGCCGCAACAGCTACCCAAGATCGAGACGCCCCTGACCCCGGTTTCGGCCACTGCCACCAGCGGCGACGCGTCGCTGGCGATTGACGGATACAACGACTCAATCAAGGGCGTAAACAATACGATGCACAGCAATAAGGGAGAGAGCCTGTGGACGTCGACCGGCGCCCTGCCCCAGTCGATAACGCTCAATCTCGGCAAGAGCTACGACAACATCGACATGCTGGAGTATCTGCCTCAGCGCCACACGGGTACGACCGCCGGCAACATCACCTCGTACAAAGTCCTCGTGAGCACGGACAATGTCACGTTTACCCAGGTGGCCAGCGGAATTTGGCCGGCAGACCCCACTTATCACGGCCTGTTGTGCCCGCAGCGGGTGCAGTTTCCCGCACATTCGGCGCAATACGTGCGACTGGAGGCCGATGCGGTCAGTGGCGGCGGCACCAGCGCGATCGCGGGCGAGATTGCGGTTGGCTCTTCCGGCGCGACGGGGACCACTCCAGATGGAGGCGTTGGCGGCAGCGGCGGCACAGGCGGCAGCAGCGGCACCGGGGGCACGGGCGGTGGTGCGAGCGCAGGGGGCAGTGGGAGTTCTTCTGGCGGTGCCGCTGGCCGCGGGGGTTCGGGTGGAGGAGCCGGTGGAAGCGCGACCGGCGGTGCGGGCGGTCATAACGGAACCGTCGCAAGTACGACTTCGGCAGGTGGCGCGGGTACCGCTGGCGCAGCCGGTGGAAGTGCGACCAGTACCAGTGGGCTCGGCGGATCTGGGGCGGGCGGCGCGGTGGCCAGCAGCTCTCTCTCGGCAAACGCGGACGCTGGCACCGGCGGATCGAATGGCGCCGGTGGCACCACCGCGAACGCCAGCGCGACGCCGGATGCGGCAACGTCAATCGGCGGCATTCTCGCAAGCACCGACACAGGCACGGGCGGCGCTGCGGGTCCAGGCGGGACCTCGGTGGGAGTTGGAGGCAGCACCAGCGCCGTTGGCGGCACCACCGCGGCCGCGCCTGACGCGGAAGTCGGCCCAGGCACCCCCGCGAGTTCGTCAGGGTGTAGCTGTGCGCTCAACGGCCGGTCATCGTCAGCGCCACTATCGGCATGGCTGTTGTTCGGCCTGGCAGCGTTGATACTGCGCGCCCGCAAGCGCAACCGGCCACGTCGCTGATATTCGAAACCATGGGCCGACGATTCTCGCCAGGCGGTAGGGTTTTCAAACCCGATTCTGCGGTGCTGCACCCCTTCTCTGCGCTGTAGCGATTCCTGCCCAGCGCAGTGGAGAAGACGACATGCACCCATCCAACCGATTATCGACAACCACCGACCGCGTTCGCCAAGCGCCCCTGGCCCGCGTTGCAATAATTGCGCTTGCCCTGCTGGGGGCAGCCGGCTGCAGCTCCGCTAGCTCCAATGCCGCGCCCGACGCCGCAGCAAGCAGCACGAGCGCCGGCGGAAACGGTGGCGGCTCGACTGGGCAGGAAGGCGGCGCGGGCCAGAGCAGCTCGTCCGCCTCCGGCGGCAGCACGGTCGTGGCAGGAACGGGTGGTTCCAGCAACGAGGGAGGGACTGGAGGCACGGGCGCAGCCGGCTCTTACGCGGTAGGAGGTCAGGCCGGGACAGGCGGCAGCGGGACGACGGGCGGAGGCCCTGGTGCGACCACAGCGGCGGGCGCAGGCAGTGGCGGCAGCACCAGCGCCGGTGCTCTTGCCACCAGCGGAGGAACCAGCGTCGGGGCCGGCGGAACCACGGCCGGCACCGGTGGCGTCGCCACCAGCGGAGGGAGCGCCACCAGCCTCGCCGGCAGCTCAGCGGCGACCGGCGGCAAGACGAGTGCAGGCGGAGTAGTGGCAAGCGGCGGGAACGCCTCCGGCGGCGCAAAGACCACCGGTGGCAGCCTGACCACCACCGGTGGCTCGACTACCTCGGGCGGTGCAACCGCCACAGCCGGCTCCACAGCTCCCAGTTCGCCGCCCGGTGACATTGCCGCCAAGGCAGGAACCCCGCTAGTTGCAGCGCACAGTATGACCCGTGCACTGTATTCGACCTACAACGGCAAGCTTTTCCAGGCTAGGCGCCCCTCGGACGGCAAGACCCAGGACATCGGTGTGACGGGACTGGGCGGCACCGTCGATATGGCCACACTGAATACATTCTGTGCAGGGACCACCTGCTCGGTTTCTCTCTTGTACGACCAGAGCGGGAACGCGAACGATCTGCCGCAGGCGACACCCGCAAATCAGCCTACTGTTGCCTATTGGTCAACTTCCGATGGCGCGCAGTTGCCCATGGCGGTCACCGTTAGCAAACAATGGCTGAGAAATCGCACCGCTACCAAGAAGATCCCCACTGGCTCCGCCAGCCAGACCGAATACTTCGTCGTCCATGGCAACTATTTCAATTCGAAATGTTGCTATGACTACGGCAACATGGAGACCACGATTCACGACGACGGCGCTGGCACCATGAGCGCTCTGTACTTTGGTTCCAGCACTGACTGGACCAAAGGCGCCGGCACCGGCCCTTGGGGAATGACAGACTATGAAAATGGTCTGTTCGCGGGGGCCGTCAAGGACCCCGGTGGAACCAACTCCAACTACCCATCACTCGCCTACCCAGGCAATAACCTCATCACGGTATTGACCAAGTCAAACGGGACAACATCATGGGCTCTCAAGGCCGGGAACGCCGCCACTGGCCCGCTCAATACCTACTGGAACGGGGCTCTGCCCAGCGGATACAGCCCCCTCAAACAACAAGGCGGGCTGTCGCTCGGCGAGGGCGGCGACGGCTCGAACCTGGGCTCAGGGGCCTTCTCTGAGGGCGTCGTAATCGCCGCCGTCACAAGCGACGCCACCGACGATTTGATTCAAGCGAACCTTGTCAGTGTCTACGGACGGTAGCCCAGGCCGGTAGCAAGATAGCGAAAGGCCGTGGTTCGGGCTGGAACGAGTCCACCGCAACCACGGCCTATTCGACTTCCCGACGTGAGAAGTCTACTTGGCGAGGTAGATGTTGGGCACGGGCGGAGGATCCATGTTGGGAGCGATGCGGAATCCCGGGTGGGGTGGCTGGTTGTAGCTTGCGTTCTCGAACGCTACCTGCGCCCGGTAAGTTGCATCGTGCATGAGTGTGTAGATACGGCGCTTGGTCACGGTTGTAGTTGTGTACACGCGCAGAGCCGCGTTGGTCGACTCACGGAGCACCAATTCTTCGCGCCAATCGCCCAGCAGGTCAGCGGTCAGTGTCGGGGTGGACTTGGTGCCGTTGTTCGACGAGCAGCCGCTCGCGTTCAGCAAGGTTACACCGCTGCTGGGCTTGGTGATCGACGTGCCATTTTCACTCTCACGCCATTCATCGTCATCCCAATAGATGACAAAGTTGCTCCCAGGAGAAACGGTAACCGTTGTGGTGCCATCGCTGCATAAGGCCAAATGCTCATTGCACGACCCACAATAGCACGATGCACTATCTTCGTTGCCTGGGCCGACATAGTCAGCACGACCACGGTTGGAGTCGACACCGGCCTCCGTGGTCTTGAAGTAGAACGCGCAGGTATCAGCGTTATGAGCGTCCATTCCCCCTGAACCCTCGTGAATCGAAAATGCGGTCATCCCCTTGCCAGGAACAAGCTCGCTCACATCGAAGGCATCGCCATGGCCCATTCCCGAGCTGCAGTGCCAGGTTCCGTCGCTACCAATAGTTAGCGGGCCGGTGAGGATCTCCTGGGCCAGGTCGCCGTCCACGTCTGCCGCCATTGCCGAGTGATCGCCCTGACCAGCGGCCTTGCTATTCACAGGGTCATTGCTGTCGAAAGTCCAAACCTTGCTCAACACTCCGTCTCGCCAGTTGTACGCCGACATGGTCAGACGCGTGTAGTACCCACGCTGCTGGATGATGCTCGGCCTTCCGGTGGCGGTCTTGCCAGTGCCCGTGTCGCTGACGAATGCCATTCCGCCGTTGTAGCGGTCCAGCCGGTTGCCGTAGCCATCGCCCCAAGCGGTCACGACCCCGCGCTGTACCGGGTAGTTTACTGTCGCCAGCTCTTTGCCGGTGTCGCCGGCGAACACAGTCAGGTACTCCGGCCCGGTCAGAATGTAGCCGGTTGCATTGCGATAGTCAGCACTGTCGTCGTCGTTCGCCGCGGGCCCCGTGCTCAGGTACGCGCCGGTGCCATCCTTGGTCCCCGGTGCGGTCTTGCAAGCAAATTCCGCCTTGCCGTCGCCGTCGAAGTCACCCACTGACATCTGCGTGTAGTGCGCCCCGGAGCGAATGTTCGGGCCCAGGTTGAGCATCCAGAGCTGCTTGCCAGCCAACGTGTATCCCGCAATATAGACGGGGTCGGTGACGCCTGATTGCGAGTTGTCTTTCGTGCTCCCCTCCCACTTCAGCACGATGTCGAGTTTGCCGTCCCCATCGAGATCCCCTGGAGCGGCGTCGTTCGCGTTGTACTGTGAGCCCGGTGGTGTCAGCGGGATGCTCGCATACTGCTGCGACCAGACCGTGGCCGCAGCCGACTGTGCTCCCTCGGCTCCCTTGAGCACCACGCTCACCGTGTACTTCGAGGTGCTGGTGCCAGCTGCATCCAGGTAGTTCGTGCTATCAGTCACGTTCTTGAGCAGGGTTCCGTCTTTGTACAGGTTGTACGAAGTGTCGCTGTCCGTTCCGGTGTACTCGGTGCCCAGCATGCGCCAACCGACATAGACGCCGCCAGTGACCTTCACCGCCACCACGCCGCGATCCAGGTTCTCCATCTGGTAGTGCCCGGTTCCTGACTGGACTGTCGTCTTCCCTCCCGCTGGCGTGGTGGAGCCCCCTGCTGTCGTCGCTCCGCCTGAAATGGTGACACCGCCGGTGCTGGTCTTGCCGCCGGATGCAGTCGTGGTCCCGCCCGGCGCCGAATTCCCGCCAGTCGCCGCTCTCGTTCCGCCCGGCGGCGTCGTCGTCCCCCCTGGCGCGGTCGTCGTCCCGCCCACTTCAGTCGTCGTCCCGCCCACCGCGCTCGTCGTCCCGCCCGCTGCGGTCGTCGTTCCGCCCGGCGCGCTCGTCGTCCCGCCAACTTCGGTCGTGGTCCCGCCGACCTGGGAAATCCCGCCAGTCGCGACAGTCGAGCCGCCGTTCACACTTCCGGCCGCGCCCGTGGCGCCGCCTGAGGTTGTCGTCCCAGCGTTGTGGCTCGACCCCGCAGTGGGTGAACTGCAGCCCTGAAGCAAGGGAATGAGCCCCGCAAGCAGCAGAGCCACCGAACCCCGGACCCATATCTCTGTCGCCTTCCGAGTTCTGGTTCGCATCGCATCCTCCATTGTGACCATTTTCGCATCCTCGCGGATGCGCGATTCCGGGGTCAGGCAGTGCCCGACCGAGTGCTGATTTTGATCCATCCTGTTGTTTCGCTGACTGCAATCTGCGAAGACATCAATGGCCGGCGTATCGCGTGTAAGGTCGTGCCGGTGTGGCCGGGGTGACGCCCTCGACCCACGCCGGGCTGCCCTGCGATGTGATGGTGACTGTCGCCGCAGTCAGACCGGGCGACGTCGCCTTGATGACAGTCGTGCCGGCGTAATAGCTGCGGAATTCGATGGCGGCCTTGCCCTCGAGGACGGCAATGTCCGACTGATCGCTGCTTCCAGGCGGAGTGAATGTGATACTGGTTCCCGTCGGAAATTCGCCGGGGCCTGACGTGATGGACAGGGTGACCGGGACATTGTTACTGATGGGTATTCCCTTGCTGTCCAGGACCGTCACGATCAGCTGCGTGTCGTCCGTGCCATCGACCGCTGCGAGAATGGTCTTGTCCGCAGTCAGTTGCAGAGCCGCCGGCGTGCCGTCGACGGGCCAAGTTGGCGGGGGAACGTTGGCGTACGCGTTGCGATACCAGTACCAGCGCCGCTTGGGCAGACGGAAGTAGTCCACCATTCCCGACACCTCATTTCTGGAGCCGGCGACGCTGCCGTGATCAAACATTCCCCAGCGCGACTGGCCGCTGCGCCACGGGTATTCAGTGGGAAATCCATTGGTCAGCGTGGTGTCCAAACTGCCCCAACCTGCATCGTAGCTGCCTGGGCGACTGGTGAAGTCGACACCGCCGTACTCCGTGACCAGGTTTGCGACGCCTGGATTCTGGAAATCAGAAATGGTCGCGCCGTCACCGTTGTAGCCAGCAATGTCACCGATCTTGTCAATGCGCCCGGTTCCCTTTGGGCGTTGCGCCCCGCCGATTCCGGCTGGCCGGGTTGGGTCCAGTTGATGGCTGAGTGCCACCGTCTTGGCCAACAACGCCTTCATCTGGGCCATGGTGGCGTCAGAGGTGTCGAAGACTTCGTTGCACATGCTCCACGCGACGATGCTGGGATGATTGCGATGCACGCGGATCATCGCGGTCAGGCTGTCGGTCACGCTGGTCTCGAACGGGGCCTGGTCAGCGGCATTGTTGGGATAGGAGCCAGCCGTCTTCCAGTCGCCTTCGCCGGTCGCGCCGCCAAAGCCCCAAAAGTTGTTTTCCGACCACAGCAGAACACCAAGCTGGTCGCAGGCATCGGCAAAGGCCGGATCCTTCGGGTAGTGCGAGCCGCGAATGAAGTTGAATCCAGCGTCCTTGACCATCTTCACGTCGCGATAGAGCCCGGCATTGGTCACGCCATCGCACCAGCCCGCGTGATCCTGATGGACATTCACGCCGTGAAAATAGTAGTGCGCGCCGTTGATAGAGAACCCACTGGTCGCCGACCAACTGATCCAGCGGAAGCCAAACGTCGTGAAGAAGCTGTCCAGGTTGGTTGCGCCCTCGGAAACTGTGCTGACCGCGCGGTACAGCGTCGGGTGATCCGGATGCCAGAGCGAGGGATTGGCGATCGCTGGCGTGGTTTGATCAACCGTTACTGTGCTGTTCGCTGCCACGACCTGTGTCGAAGACACCGTGGCCACCGTCGCGCCCTTTGCGTCCACAATGTCGGTTTTCAGGATGCAGTTTTTGTCCATCGCATAGTCGTTGCGCAGTTCTGTCTTGATGTTCATCGTGGCCGACGACGCCGAAATGGTCGGCGTGGTCACAAAGGTGCC
>PMLB01000160.1:0-11238 GCA_003158735.1 Myxococcales bacterium
TACCACGAGTTCCCCTTCTGGAATGCATACGAGTGCGGCGGCTGTCCCCTGTGGAACAATCCGCAGGGCTTCGTGGGCGCGCCGCTCTTGTGGATCGTCCTCTTCGTCAACTCCACGGTTGCCATCTACTTCTGGGTGATCGCGCACGTTGCTTTCGCTTTCGCTTCGATGTGGCTGTTTGCGCGGCACGAGGTGAAGCTCTCGCGCGCCGCCACGTTCGTTGCAGCCGCGGCGTGGGCGTACTCGGGCTTCCATCAACAGCACTACTCGGGTGGGCACTTCGCCTTCGTTCCGTGGGTGTTCTTCCCGCTCGCGCTCCTGTTGTGGCGCCGGGCCGAGAACGATGTGCGCTACGCGGTCGGGCTCGGTGTGCTGGCTGCCTGGATGTTCTACGAAGGGGCAGTGTATCCGCTGCCGCACCTGGTTTTGTTGCTGGCCGCAGAGACGCTCACGCGCGTGTGGCCGCCGCGCCGGCTGCCGGGAATCTTGCGCGCAGGCGCGATCGTGGGCGTGGTGGCGTTCACCATCGCGGCCAGCCGCCTCTTGCCGGTTCTCGATCAGCTACACCAGCACAGCCGCCCGGCTCTGCACGACTACGACGCGATCACCTGGCCCACGCTCAAGGCGATGTTCCTGGCGCGACAGCACGGGCGCGAGGTGATCGGGCAACAGTATGTCTGGACCGAATGGGGGACCTATCTGGGGCCGATCGTGCTCACGTTCGGGCTGCTCGGATTTGTCGTGGGCGGTGCGGAGACCGCGTGGATGGCGGGGCTCCTTGCGCTCGCGTTCGTGCTGATGTGCGGGCATTTTGCCAAGTGGTCGCCTTGGTCGTTGTTGACCTCTCACGTCCCGCCCTTCAAGGAGATGCGCGTCCCTTCGCGCTTCCGCGCCATGGTCTCGATGTTCCTGGCCGTCTACGCTGGCATCGCAGTCGACCGCCTGCGCATGGCAGCGCAGCGCTTCGTCCCCTCGCTTCCGTGGTCGCGCGCGCTGCGAACGCTGGTCTTCGCAATCGCGCTCCTCGGCGTCGGCGATATCATCGGGGTGGGCATCGACACCATCCCGCAGTTCTTCACGTCGGCGCCCATCACCAAGCCGGAGCCTGCTGCGCATTTCTACTACGGCGGCCCCGGCCTGGCAGGCTTCATCGATCAGCCCGCGCAGAACCGCGGCGAGCTGTCCTGCTATGACGAGTGGGGCTTTGGCCAGGGCTCACACCTCTGGGATGGCGACCTGCCGCAAGCGCGCGCGATTGACGACGGTGCGACCATCGAAGGAGCGAGCCGCACGCAGAACACCTTCACCCTCGACGGGGTGGCCAAGCGCCCCGGCGTGCGCGTGCTGCTTAACACCGTTTACGACGACGACTGGAAGACCAACGTCGGCAAGACCGTGAACCTCAGCAACCAGCTCGCCATCGAGCTGCCCGTGGCCGGGCGATTCCACATCCACGCCATCGATCGGCCGCGCACGTTCGTGGTTGGCGCGATCCTCACGGTCCTCGGCATCGCGGGCACCGTGGCATTCTTCGTCCGCGACGCGCGCCGCCGCCGGCGCGAGCGTTGCCAAGCCGGCTGAGTGCCGGCCGACTGACCGTGAGGACCATTCGGTCGCGTTGCGGCGGCTGAATTTCCGGATAGTTGCGGCCAGTTGCGCGTCAAGCGTAGGGGATCGCCGAATATCTTTTTTATCTTTAAAATAGTATTGTAGATTACGTGATAGATGACGATATACTAGATCATGAGGTCGCGTCTTCTCCTGGTTGTCGTCCCTGCGCTGCTGCTCGGCGCCGCACTGCCGACCTGGGCCTGGGAAGACTACGAGAAGGGGGAGAACGCGCCGATCGTCACCGTCCCCGCAGCGCCTCCCTCACCCCAGCGTTTGCCCTACTTTGGCCTGATGGCTGACGTGGGCGTGCCAGATGGCCTCATCGGCTCGCTGGTGGCTCGACCGTGGACGTGGCTGCGTCTTTCAGGGGGCGGCGGGAGCAACGGCATCAGCAAGGGCTGGCGTACGGGCATCACCTTTCTGCCCTTTGCCGCCGGCCCCTCGGCCAGCGTCGAATACGGCCACTACCAGGACGGCAACGCAAACCCTCTGGCCAAGAAAGTCATCGGTGGCAGTTTCGACGGCAGCCCGTTGCTGGAACGGGTTGGCTACGACTATCTGAACGCGCACCTGGGTCTGGACTTCGGTTCTCGCAGGGTCGTCTTCTTCCTGCATGGGGGCGTCACCTTCCTGCGCGGTCAGATCCACAACGTCGAGGCCGCCATCCGCAACGCCACCTCTCAAGGAGCTGCCGGCTCAGGCACAACCGAAGTCGTGGTGCCCAAGGATCCGACGGTCAAGGCGATAGGATCGTCGGTCAAGCTGGGGCTCATCGTCTACATCTGGTGAGGCACCCACGATGACACTTCGAACTCTCCCCATCATCCCGGCTTTGGCCACGCTGGCCGGCGCCTGCACTTTCTCCGTCGAGGCCAATATCCCCGATGTCGAGATCACACAGCGCGGGCTAAAAATACCCGGCATACCCAAGGCCAAGCTGGCGGGCGATGTCTCGGTGTCGAGCTCCTTCACGTTTTCGTCGTCCAACACAGCCTGGGCCAAGAGCATGAATTCCAGCGTCTATGTCCGGCAAGTCGAAGTCACGGCCAGCGGCGGCGTCGACAACCTGGACTTCATCAAGGCCGCGCATCTGATCATGACCGACTCCGAGGACTCGGAATCAAGCACCGAGCTCGTCAGCTATGACCGGTGCGATGGGGCGCCGTCCAGTTCTGTCATCGACGTCAGCATGCCGAAACCCATTGACATCACGCCCCTGTGGTCCGCCGCCAAGACCGTGATTGAGCTGCAAATGGCCGGCCAGCTTCCAGAAGAGGATTGGGCCGTGGATGTGGTCCTCAAGCTGAACGGCGAGATCACGTACAAGTTCTAGGGCGACCGCAGGTCGCCGCTACGGCCGCGCGCGGCCCGCCAGAGCTGAGTTTCGGGTACTGAGTTTCGGATCCCGCGAGCATCCCGCTTGCGCCAGAACGCCGGGCGATGCAACCTGTGGTTCTCGACGAAAGGCACCACGGAGGTTTTCATGATCGGCATCATCGGAGGCACTGGACTTGGCGACGCGCTGGGCACGGTTGGCAAGGGCGAGACACACAACATCGACACACCTTTTGGCCGCCCCTCAGCGCCCATTCTCACGACCGAAGTGGGCGGCGTTCCGGTGGCCCTGCTCTGCCGTCACGGCGAGGGCCATGTGCTCAATCCGTCCACGGTGCCCTATCGCGCGAACATCTTTGCGCTCAAGGAACTGGGGGTCAGCCGCATCATCGCCAGCGGCGCGGTGGGCAGCTTGCGCGAAGAGATTGCCCCGCGCGATCTGGTGCTGCCCGATCAGTTCATCGACCGCACCATCCATCGGCCCAGCACCTTCTTCGAAGGCCTGGCCGTGCACGTGGAGATGGCCGCGCCTTTCTGCCCGGCCTTGCGCGCGGCGCTCACCAGTGCAGCCACGGCCATACCGATCAAGGTCCACCTGCGCGGCACCTACGTGTGCATGGAGGGCCCGCAGTTCTCCTCGCGCGCCGAGAGCGAAATGCACCGACAGTGGGGCGGCGACTTGATTGGCATGACCCTCATGCCCGAAGCCAAGCTAGCTCGCGAGGCCGAAATCTGCTACGCCTCGGTGGCACTATCGACCGACTACGACTGTTGGCGCGCGCACCCCACCGACGTGGATCAGATTCGCCTGCTGGAAGAAATCATCGGCAACGTCCAGTCCGCGACACAGAATGCCTTGGCCTTGATCAAGGCCGGGCTACCTGCCATCGCAGCGCTGCCAGCCAGCGCGTGCACCTGCCAGAGAGCCTTGAAGCTGGCCATCTGGAGCGACCGGCGCAAGATCCCGCGCGAGGTGCGCGATCGGCTCGGGCCGTTGACTGCGAAATATCTGGACTAGACATGAACGTCGCTGGCATCCCCTATCGCACGATCCGTCTGCACGCCGACGGTGTTTCGGTCGAGGTCATTGACCAGACCCTGCTGCCGCACGAGTTCCGCCTGGTGCACCTGCACACGCTGGAGGACGCGGTGCGAGCCATTGCCGACATGGTGGTGCGGGGCGCGCCCCTCATCGGCGCCACAGCGGCCTATGGCATGGCCCTGGCTTTGCGACAGGACGCCAGCGATACCGGCCTGGCGCGTGCCCACGCACAGCTGCTGGCCACGCGTCCCACCGCGGTCAACCTGCGCTGGGCTGTCGACGAAATCCGCACGGCGACGATCCGGTTGCCACCCGCGGAACGCGCCGCGGCCGCCTTTCGTCGCGCGGCGCAGATCTGCGAGGAAGACGTGGCCCTGTGTTCGGCCATTGGCGAGCACGGCAAGCGCATCATCGAAGCCGTCGCCAAGCGCAAGGGATCGGGTCCCGTGAACGTGCTCACCCACTGCAATGCCGGCTGGCTGGCCACCGTCGACTGGGGTACCGCCTTGGCGCCGGTGTACAAGGCCCACGATGCCGGGATCCCGGTGCATGTGTGGGTGGAAGAAACCCGGCCGCGCAACCAGGGCGCGTCGCTGACCGCCTGGGAATTAGGCCAGCACGGTGTTCCCCACCATGTGATAGTGGACAATGCCGGCGGCCACTTCATGCAACACGGTGCCGTCGACGTTTGCTTCGTGGGTACCGATCGAACCACGGCCACTGGCGACGTGTGCAACAAGATCGGCACCTACCTCAAGGCGCTGGCCGCGCGTGATTGCCAGGTGCCGTTCTATGTTTGCTTGCCCAGCCCCAGCATCGATTGGACCATCCGCGATGGCGTGGCCGAAATTCCCATCGAAGAACGCGGCGCCGACGAGGTACGCCTGGTGCGCGGACTGGGGCCCGACGGGAAGCCCAGCTCGGTGCTGGTCACGCCGCAAGACAGCCCGGTGGCCAATCCCGGTTTCGACGTCACGCCCGCGCGCCTGGTCACCGGCCTAGTCACCGAGCGCGGCGTGGGCGCAGCCAGTGCCAACGGTCTGGCGCAGCTGTTCCCCGAACGCGCCAGCCACGGGTGAGTCCGAAAAAAGAGCGGCGGCTCACTTCGATCAAGGAACGACCAGGCGCACCTGGGTGTCGCCCGTGGTTACCTCCCTGGCCGCCTTGCCAAAGACCTGCACGGTCCAGGTGCCGGGGGCCAGATGCCGGAACACGAAGCGACCTTCGCTGTCGGTTCGCATGGTGACGCTGCCCGGGTGATCTTGATTCTGCAGATCGTGGGCAATGAGCGCATGATTCTGGTTGGAACTGCTGGATGATACGGCCTATACTCAACCGCCCATGAAACCACGCTGTTTGGGGGTATCGCGTATTGTTGCATCGGCGGGTTACCTTACTGTCGCCCTTTGGGGCTTGCCGGCGGGCGCAACCGTGTATCACATTTCCCAGGCGAGCGGTGCGGATGGCAACGACGGCACGCAAGCCCATCCCTGGTTGACGATTTCTGCCTGTGCCAAGGCAGCCCAGGCCGGAGATGTCTGTCGCGTGCACGCAGGCCGGTATCGTGAAACGGTGAGCCCCGTGAATTCTGGCACACCCGGGCAACCAATTCGGTTTGAAGTCGCCGATGGGGAATGCGCGACGGTTCTTGGCACGGAACCGCTTACGGCCAGTTTCGCGCCCGACCAGGGAAACGTCTGGGCTGCCGCCGTGGCCGACAGCATCGAGCAGCTGTTCTCAAACGGCACGATGGTATGGGAGGGTCAATGGCCCAATCGAACACCAGGCGTGCTGTTCGACGCGCCCAAGGGAATCGCCGGGCCGGGCACGGGCGTGCAGACTGTGAACGGCGTCAGTGTGACCACCTTGGTCGATCCCAATATTCCAGCCGTCGATTGGACGGGAGCCTTGGTTTACATGATTCCCGGGCAGCGCTGGCAGAGCGATTCGCGCCCGGTCCTGGCCTTCGACGCAACCACCCACACAATCACACTGGATACGACCCTGCAATGGGCGGCAATGGCCATTCCGCCCGTGCAGTCGAATCAATACTATCTTTATGGCTCGAAACTGACACTGGACACCCAGGACGAGTGGGTATGGCTCGCTGGCAACCTTTACTACTATTCGACGGATGACCCGGCAACGCACAACCTGGAGTACAAGAAGCGCTATTACGCATTCGATGTCCAACAGTCCTACATCGAGATCGTCGGCCTACATGCGTTCGCTTCGGCAGTGCGCCTCATCGGCAATCACAACACGGTGGATTCGCTGTCAATTGAGTACTCTTCGCACCTTCGCAGCTTCAATGCCTATGCTACCCAAGGTGCCGTCAATCAGATTGTTGGAGACGACAACACTTGGAAGAATTCGATCATCGAGAAGAGTGGCTCCGCTGGCTTGATAGTGGCCGGCAATCGCAACCTGATCGAGAACAACGTCGTGAACGACGTCGCGTACCAGGCTACCAACAATGCCGGCCTCGACATGGACGATTGGACGGTTACCTATCAGGGTAATCAATTTATCTACAATACCGTCGCACGCAGTGGGCGCGCTGGGATCTTTCAGCTAGGCTCACAGAACGGCCGCGTACTTTACAACAAGGTTAGCGATTGGGCGCTACTCACCAACGACACCGGGGGCATCTACGCCTGGGGTACGGATGGCGCTGGCACCGAAATCGCTTACAATGACGTCGGCGGTTGCGAAGCCTTTTGGTGCACTGGCGTCTACCTCGACGCCAACACGCCGCACTTTGTTGTTCACCACAACTACGTGCACGACCTGACATTTTTCGGCATGAGTATCAAGCAGGAGAATCGCTATTTCAACAATACGTTTGAGGGCGTCGGCACGCCGTTTTCGGTGGACACGAGCACGCCAACCGGAAGCTCTGCCGCGCAGAATTTGGCGAAAGTCGAAAACAACCTCACCGATGGTACGCTGCTCGTTCTCCTCGGCATTTTGCCAACAATTGTGACCGACTGGGGCTCCTTCGAAGCGGAGGTGCGTCCCACGCCCGAATGGCAGCATTTCAACATTGCCTTTTCGTCGCTTTATCAACCGGGGTGGTTCAGGCAAGCGCCCCTCGATTTGACTTCAATTTCGTCCGTCAGCTTCACGCCCTCGACGAATGGCGACTTCGAGTTCGACATCGACAATATTCGTTTCGAAGGGGCCAACCCGCTGCTATTGGATGACTTCGAGGCTGGAGGTGCCAATGGATTGGGCGGCCAGCCTTTGGCGGGAGGCAGCGCAAACAGCGGCGGGGCGGGCACCTCTGTAACCATGACCTTCGCTGCCGGAGGACCCTCGTCGAGTTCAACCAAGTACGCGTCCGTTTCAGGTACGATAGTGCTGGGCAACAATTCCTATGGCTCCATGAATGAGAGCATTCCCAACAAGGACGTCTCCCAGTACACCGGCATCTCTTTTGACATGCGGGGACAGATGAGGGGCTTCAATGTCTTGACCATGGGCAATGGTGGCCTGGTTCAAGATCACAACGGCAATTGTCCAATCACAGGGACTGATGTGCCCGCCTGCGCCGTGGATCAGGGGGCGGTCATTGCAGGCATCACAGACGGTTTCCAGGGAGCCGCCCCGGACATTGGCGCGTTCGAGTCGGGCGTTCTACCATTCGTGGCCGGGGCCCAGCGTGCCGCAGAACCCAGCCAATGCGGCAAGATTGCCGATATCACGAGTTCGGTTCCGCGCCAGCCTCCAAACCCTTGGTCGCCACTCCTTGAACCAGACGCAGGTACCGGTGACGCTGGCCCATCGACTCCCGACGCTGGCCTATTGACTCCCGATTCCGGCACGGGAATTTCGACGGCTGGAGGCGGCGGCTGCGGTTGCCGAACTATCGGCACCACCAGCAAATCCAGTGCGTGGGTGACGTTGCTTGCCTTGGCGGGAATCTTGCGAGTGCGCCAAAGCCGTCCTAAGAGGCGCAATTGAATCGAGCGAGTTGATTCACAACCACTGATGCTTCAGAGAACGCAAGAATCCCTCGATCATCGAGTCGGAAGAGGCGAGTGCCTGCGAGAAGAAGAGCGAGCATCCCTCAAGAAGGGTTGGCCGCAACGCACTTCCTATTCACGCATGCGGGAACCACACTCACACAAGACGGCGCGATCGGTGTCGAACAGGTTGCGCAGTTGTTATTTGCCTCTGCTGTCAGATTGGCTTCTAGACTGGCGCCCATCGTGCTTGGTAGCAGATTGCCACAGCTCGCAACGCAACGATTGTCTTCTGGCACGATGACGCAATCTGAACTGTTGTTGCACCCCAATGTGGCATACTTGTCGAGTAATGTGGCTCGCATCGTGGCATAGTCTTGCCGGCCTTGCGTGCACGCATCCAGCGGGTCAACGACACATTGTGGACAACAGGCTCCAACGGGTGTTTCGAGGTGTGTTCCGCTGGCACAGGTGATGTCGGCGCAAGGGTCGCAGCCTGTATCCGTACAAATGGGGCAGCAAGCATTCGGAGCTTGGACGATGTCTTTGCAGGAAGCCGGAAGTGCCAGACAGTTCACGCCGGCGCATGACAGTGCTCCAGCAGTTCCACCGGTTGCGGCTGCGCCGCTACCGTTCGTTGTCCCGCCGCTCCCCGCGACCCCGCCTGTGCTGGTGGTGAGCGTGGTGCCTCCTCCACCTGTGCCGCCCGTAGTACCGGTCATTCCTCCGGTAGTGCCAGTGGTTCCTCCAGTGGCACCGGTTGTGCCCGAATAGCTGGTGATTCCTCCGGTGGTGCTGGTCGTGCTTCCTCCACCCGTGTTTCCGACGGTGCCGGTGGCCCCGCCTGTGGTGCCGGTCAGATCTTCGCTGGTCCCACCGTTCCCTCCTGTAACACCGGTCGTACCAGCGGTGGAGCTAGTCGCACCTCCAGTGGTTCCGATCCGAATGCCTCTTCCACCACTGCACCCACCTGCACCCACGGTGAAGACCATCATGGACAGCATGGTCAGCTTCACGAAATCAGAACACAAGCGATTCGACATGGTGCCTCCGGTTGCACGTGACGCAGGGGTCATGGACGCTCTATCGACCACCCGGGGTAGTGTACCTGGAACCAGCGGTCACAGCGCGCTTAACACTACTGATTTAATTTCTCCCGTCGCCGTCGCTGCTGCGGGGCCCGTCCGCTTTCTCGCTTCTCGGTCAGATACGTCGAGTATCTTCCCTCGGCGCTCATCGCGGCCGGGCCTCCTCGCGACGCNNCCGAATTTCAATCAGTAGTGTTAACCTTGACGATTGCGCCCGTGCGCGGGTTGCGATCGTCGTAGGTGCGGTACTGGCCGTGCACTGGGCAGTCTGGCAAAAGGCGAATGCCAAGCCGACCGATCCAAGGAATCCTGAGCGTGGTCAGCTCGCGATGCTCGCGAGGCCAGTGAGAACTGGCTGAACCAGTCTGGCGTGCGGGCTGCGCCGACATCAGAGGGAGCGCCAATGCTCATCCTCCCTCGGCGTAAATCATCGTCGCCTGCCATTTCTGCGCGCCCCGGCAGAATCCCATGTACTTCACGGTCCGCACGGAATTCCTGCGGCGCACAGGCGGATGACGACTTGGCAAACCACAGCCGTCGCGACCCAGGGACAGGAACCTACTTGACCAGTGCCATGCGGGCGAAGCGGGGACTGGCGCAGACGTCCCGGGTATTCACGAAGGTGAGGGCTCCGCTCGCAGGATCGACACGGAACCAAGCGATCGTGTTCGAGGTCTGGTTCCCGACCACCAGCACCTGTCCGTCTTCTGACAGGCTGAATTGCCGTGGGGTGATACCACGCGAGCTGTCCTGCTCGATCACCGTCAGGGCCCCGGTGGTCGCATCGATGCCGTAGGCGACAATGGATCCCTGAGCGACGCTGTCCAGGCGCATGGACACGTAGAGAACGCTCCCCGACGGCGCGATTTCGATCTCGCCGCCATTCTTGGCGCCGGTGTAGCCAGCCGGCAACGGGACGCTGAACGTCGCCGAGGAAACGACCGTACCGGCCGTCTGATCGACCTTGAAGAAATCGATCGTCCCTGCGGGTGATGTGGCTCCGCCGGCGGTTTCGTTGATGGAGTAGAGCCATTTCCCGTTCGCATGCAACGCCAGGTGGCGCGGGCCCGAGCTCGGGGTAGGCAGCGTGGTGCTGCCCACAGGGGTCAGTGCGCCCGTGCCGCCATTGAATGCGTAGACCTTGATGAGGTTCGAGCCCAGATACGGGACCAGGACGAAGTTGTTGTTGAGAGTGAAGACCGCATTGTGGGCATTGGACCCGGCCGAGTCCCACGACACGAGAGAGCCAACGGTTCCGTCGGCTGCCAAACCGTAGATGTACACATAGCCCGAGTAATAATTGGGCACGGCGACGAAGTGGCGGCCCCGGTCGAAGGTCAGCGTCTGGGGCCCGGCGTTCGTTGCGGGGGCGGATCCGTCGATTCCTCCATCCCCACCCCCTCCAGATCCAGGAGGCGNNGGCGACGTAGAAGCGGTCCTCGCTGTCGTTGAATGCGGAGTTCGAGATCGCACCACCCGCCACGAAGGTAGAGAGCGGCGTGATCGCCGCGGTCGCGCTATTGAGCGAGTAGGTCTGAATTGTGCCAGTCGTGTCGGCGCATCCGACATAGAGGTGAAGCAGCGCGGGCACGGCGCCGTCTGTTGGACTGACTTCCGTGTCAGCGGCAGCGCCGTCTGTTGCACTGACTTCCGCGTCAGCGGCAGCGCCGTCTTCTGCACTGACTTCCGTGCCGGCGGGAGCGTCAGCCACTCCTCGTCCATCTAGACCGCCCGTACCCCCGGCTCCCGCACCTCCGCCGCCGGTTCCGGCCGGAACGTCGAGGTTCGCGTCTAGGGAGGTAGTCCCCCCTGCTCCAGCCGACCCGTCAACGCCCACTCCCCCCGCGCCAGCACCACCGCCCGCGGCTCCACCGTTCACGCCGCCGCTTCCGGCCGCCACATCGGGACCCGCATCCGCGTACACACTTCCGCCGCCGCTGCCTCCGGTGGCTTTTCCACCTGTCCCAACCGCGGCGTCAGCACCCCCCCTTCCATTCCCACCGCTACAGCCAGCGAAAGAGATGACGGCGCTGAAGAATACTGCGGACAACCACCCAACTGACGAACGAATCTGAATGGGGCACATGGCACTCTCCGATCTCTTGAAAATCGTTCTTGTGCAGCGCGCTTAACCAACCATGACAGAGGAATCGCGTCAAGAGCGAAAGGGCGCCCCTAGTGCCTCCGGTCAGAA
>PMLB01000160.1:11280-11487 GCA_003158735.1 Myxococcales bacterium
CGGCAAGCGCAGCGCCGCCGCGGGATTGCGGCCAGGCTCAGGCGTTTGCATAGCGGACGTAGCGGCGGTGAACTTGTTCAAGCGGAGAGAATTGCTCGCGCAGCCTGACCACGCGCAACGCGGTCTGCTCCTGGGAAGTCAATCGCACGTGCCTCTGACCCGTTGTGTGCCAGAAACGAAAACTGGCTCACGCCAAGAGCATTTCAT
>PMLB01000297.1 GCA_003158735.1 Myxococcales bacterium
CCCGTCGTGAAATCGCGCATTTACGTCGCGTCCCTTCGTTGCTCGGCGGTCAAATTCGTTGAGTATTCTCCCTCCTCGCGCCTCGGGCTGCTCGCAACTCCGCAATTTCCCTCGGTCCGTCAAACCGTTCGGTGCTCTAGCCCCTCACGCCCTGCGAAGATTCCGCACGGATCGCATCACGACGACTGATCGTCGTCGCTGACAAGGCGTCGAAGCTTTGTGGCCACCACGGCGCCGAACGCCAGCGTCGCGCCCCAGCGGGTGACCTTGCGGTCGCCCCCGGCAACATTGCAGCCACTCGACGTCCCGCTGGCGTGTGGCGCACCTGAGGTTGCGCGGGTTGCGGTGCTGCCGCCCGCCGAACTCGCGACCGTGCCGGGCTGGGCACTCGTTCCGCCGGTGGCCGGCGAGCCCCCCGACTCCGACGTCACATTTGCCGTAGTGCCGCCGTTGGCAGTCGCGCCGCCGTTGGCAGTCGCGCCGCCATTGGCAGTCGCGCCGCCGTTGGCAGTCGTTCCGCCCGCGGCAATCGTACCGCCGTTGTTGTCGCCCGCGGCCCCGCTGGTACCGCCGTTGCTGGCGGTCGAGCCGCCGGCTTTCGAGCCGCCGTTGCCGGCAGTCGAGCCGCCGTTGCTGGCAGTCGAGCCGCCGCCAGCTTTCGAGCCGCCGCCATTGGCAGTCGCGCCGCCGTTCGCTTTCGATCCACCCGTGCTGGTCGTGCCACCAGCTCCGGTGGTGCCGCCACCGCCGCTGCCTCCGGCCCCAGTGCTCCCGCCGCTGCCGCCCGTGGGAGTGACAACGCCGCCCGCGATTTCAACCCAGACCGGATCCGTCGTGGTGTAGCCGAACTCCGTGAGGAACTTGGGCAAGTTGTTGTTCGCGTCGGGCTTGCCCATGACGTCGTCCATGATCTTCGTCGCGGTGAGGTAGTCGACCGTGGGGGCAAAGGTCCCCATGACGAGCCGGTCTACTCTGGTGTCCCATGTGCCACCGGCGCCGTTACCGTTCGCCAACAAGCCATCCACGATGCACAGTTGCTGGCGGACAGGATTGCCACCGAGCACGGCGGGATGCTTGTTGATTTCGAAGATGGCGGCCAGACTGTGTAGCCCCGTCGCACTCGCGTCCCCGGTGCCCGTCTCACTGCCTTTGTTGATGAATGTGCCGAGATGGTTCTTCATGCACAGGGAACAGCTGCCGAACGAGTACGATGTTCCTGGACCGCTATGTCTCTTCACGACAGCGATGTCCACCAGGATGTCGGTGACCCCGTTGACGAAATCGGCGACGCCGGTGATGGCCCTGCCCGCTATGGCGACATTGGTAATGGTGACGTCTGCCATGCCACCCAATGATTGCGCCTTGACGCTCGCGACAGCGCGTATCTTGGTTGCGTCAGTCAAGCTGACATAGGTGGAATAGGTTTTCGATGCGTCGCTGTTGGCGTCGTAGAGAACAATGTTTGTCGCTGGAACCCCCAACTGATCCACGAACACATCGCAGATTTTCTTGATGACCGCCACCCGGGGATGGTTCCCGTTTGTGCCCAATATCGCATTCGTCTTGATCGCCACTTTCGTGGTCGCCCATGTCTTGTTCGCGCCCGTCCGGAAGATTGTGGCCCAGGCTTCGGTCGCGGTCGTCTTCTGGGCCAGCTGCATGGCCATCTGGTCGAGGTTGGAGGCGACCTTGGCCGAATCGACGGCGGCGTTCTGTGCGGCAAAAGTCGTCGCGGGCGTGCTGGTGAGCATCTTGGTGTCGTAACAACAGACAACACGCTTGTTGTCGATGTTGGGATTCACTTGCATGCCACTAACCCACCCACCAGTCGTCTGGGCGAAGGCCCTATCGAATCGCAGGGTGCTCAGTGCGACTGCGCCCGCCGCGCCCGCGGCAGCGGTCTTGAGAAAATCGCGGCGCTTGGGGTTTGAGTGCTCAGGCATGGTTGCTCCCCATTTCTAGTTGGTCTTCTTCTTGAGTTCGGCAAGGAACTGCTGTGCCACCGGACATTCCGTGCAGGTCGACCTCTGGTCGCCAAGGCCGCTTAGAAACACTTCGAAATAGGAGGCTCCGAAATGGGCATAGACGCTGAGGCCGGATGCCGCCGCATTCCCAATCGCGATCGACGAAGCATAGGGGGGAATCGCGGTCGACTGACTTATGGAATTTGACTGCGTAGACGCGTACATCGCACTGGCCTTGTCGGCCGTGCCAAAGTCCATGGCCCGAAGCGTGCAGAATTGCGAATTGGGACCATCCAGATTCTGGAACATGCCCTGCACGAAGCCTTGGTCGGTATAGGCCTGGGCTTCGCCGTCGATGCTCGTCCCTGCGATCAAGTCCGTGCCCGCCCAGAAGCCATCCGAAGCCGGATCCTGGATCCACCCGCTGATCTCATTGTCGGCGAACTTGTAGTCCTGACCAAATGCCGTCGGGTCGAGGGGGCGGGGGCTGCTCGATGGACTGCTACCGCACCCTGGGGCGATTGACAGCAGAAACAGGCACACGACAGGCAAGAAGGTCTTCATCATTTTGATCTCCACAAGAAGTTCCCGTGAACGCGGGTGGGGAGATACTAGCCAAGTGCTTCGCGCGCAGGAAGATGGCTCACTTTCTTTCTTGGGGGCCGCGAGCAAGCCATCCCGACGCGGATCTGTCCAGTCTAGGACAGATCCGCCCGGCGCGGCAGCTCTTGCGGCCGTTTCTGGCTGCTGACGAGGCTGTACCGGCCGCGCAGAACAGTCGACCTGTCGCTCGGTGATCGAGCTCCCCGACGATTCTAGGACTAGGACGACTTGTCGTCGTCGCTGACAAGTCGGCGAAGCTTTGCGGCCACCACGGCGCCTAGCGCCGCCATTGCACCCCAGCGGGTGGCCCTGCCGCTCCCGGCGACATCGCACCCGCCGCTCCCTGACTTGTTCGCCTCACCCGAGGTTGCGGGGGTTCCGGTGCTGCCGCCCGTGGGGCTTGCGCTGGTGCCAGCCTGAGCGCTGGTTCCGCCTGCTCCAGGCGAGCCCCCAGTGTCCGACGGCGCGCTGGTAGCCATTCCGCCGGCTGCCCCGGTGTTACCGCCGTTTGACGTGGTGCCACCGTTGTCAGGCGTTCCGCCCGCAGCGGTCGTGGCGGCGCTGCTACCGCCGTTGCTGGCCGTCGAGCCGCCGTTGCTGGCCGTCGAGCCGCCATTGCTGGCCGTCGAGCCGCCGTTGCTGGCCGTGGAGCCGCCGTTGCTGACCGTCGAGCCGCCGTTGCTGGCCGTCGAGCCGCCGCTTGCCTTCGTGCCACCGGCGCTGGTGGAGCCGCCCTTGCTGCTGGTGGTGCCGCCCGCTCCACTGGAGCCGGTCGAGCCACCCGCGCCAGTCGAGCCGCCCGAGCCGCCCGTTCCAGGTGTGATGGCGGGCGGACTGGCAGCTTCGTATTCAAGCCAGTCCGGGTCCGTGGTGGTATAGCCGAAGTTCGTGAGGAACATGGGAAGGACGGTGGCCGCGTTGGTCTGTCCCAGCGCTAGAATGGGAGAGACGGACATGAGGGTCGCGTTGAGAAGGATGTTCTTGGTCGCACAGTAGTCCACGATGGGGGCAAAGGTGCCCATGACGAGACGGTTAGTCTGGTTGTCCCAGGCCCCACCAGGACCACTCGCGCCGTTGGAGAGCAGAGCATCCACGATGCAAAGCTGTTGACGGACAGGATTGCCGCCGAGCACGGCGGTATGCTTGTTGATTTCAAAGAGTGCCAGGGGAGCTGGCGGCGGTACGGTAGCGCTGTTTCCGACGTGCAGATTGTCAGAATGTTGTGCCTTCGTTCCGTCGGTGAAGGTCCCGAAATGGTTCTTCATGCACAGGGTGCAACTGCCGTAGTTGAAATGCCCCCCGGTGCCATTGTGCGACTTGCACGCGGCGACATTCACCAGGATGTCGATGGCACCGCTGAGAAGGTCGGCGGCGACCGAGATGCCCGTGGCATTGGTCAGGTTGGCCGCGGCGAACCCGCCCATGCCTGCCGCTCGGACGCTGGTCTTTGCTGCGCGAATCATCGTCGTATCAGTGAGACTGATATGGGTGTCGTAGTAGGTCGCCGCGTTGTCGCAAGCGTCGTAAAGGATGATGTTTGCCGGCTGAACCCCGAGGTTGATCAGTACGTCGCACAGCTTCTTGTAGATCGCCCACTTGGGACGGTTGGTGGTGGTGCCACCAATGCCGTTGGTCTTCATGGCCACGCGCGTGCTTGCCCAGGGTTTGCCCGATCGGAAAATCGTGCTCCAGGCTTCAGTGGCGGTGGTCTTCCTTGCCAGCTGCATGGCCATTTGGTCGAGGTTGGCGGCGACCACAGCTGCATCGACCGCGGCGTTGGTGGTCGTGAAGCTGGTGTCCTTGGGCGTAACTGTGAGCATCTTGGGATCGTTGCAGCAAACGACACGTTTGTTGTCGATGGCCGGATTGATCTGCATGCCGTTGACCCACACCGACCCAGTCGTGGCTTGGGCCGCAGCCCGGTCGAATTTCAGAGCACCGAGGCCCATCGCTCCGGCCGCGCCAACCGCGGCTGTCTTGAGAAAATCGCGGCGCTGAGGGTGTGGATTTGTGGCCATTGTCGTGTTCCTCTCCTAGTGGGTTTTCTTCTTAAACACGTCTAGAATTTGCCCCACCGCTTGGAATGCCGATGTTGCGTCGTTGAACCCGCTCGCCTGCATCTCGTAGTACATCGCGCCTATGTGAGCATAGACGGTGTGGACAGTCAGTGCGGATTTCCCAATGGCGTCAGAAGCATTGTAGTTCGGGATGGGCAGGGAAGCGCCGGCACTGTTCGTCGCAAACATCGCAGCGGCCTTTGCGGCCGTACCGAAATACATGGCCCAGATCACGTCGAGTTCCTGATTGGTGCTCCGTAGGCTCTCGTACAAGGTGACGGTGCACCCTGCGTTGGTGTAGAGGTCAGAGCCGCCGTCCATGAAGCTGAACAGGTCAGCCGGAGTGCCTTCCTCAAGAATCTGAAAGGCCATCGAATCGTTCGGGTCGAGTTGCCACCCGGGCACGTCGTTGGGGTCGAACTTATATTGCGCGCCAAGTTCCGCCGCGGTGGGAGGAGCGGCATTTGAGTTACTGCTTCCACACCCTGCGCCGCCCAGGATCAAGAAGAAGGATGTGACGGCGAAACAGGCACGCGCGACTCGGATTTCCATACAAATCTCCTTTGAACGTCAGTGGGTGGCGATGCGGGATGCCAGATTGGCCAAGTCGGTCTGGTTGCTAGGCTAACAGTTTCTTAGGCAGTGGCCTGGGCCACAAGCATCGGCTCAAGGATTCGCATGGCCATCCCAATTTTTTGACCATGGGGTACGTCTCTCGCGACATACGCGAGTCGCATCAGGACAGGTAGGGAGACGGCGGTTGTGGCCGTGTCCGTGCGCTGACCAGGTTGAATCGAGCACGGACTAAACTGTACTCGATCGTAATCTGGTTGGCATTACCGGAGTTGCGCTCGATCGACAACGCACGGCGCGAAAGTGATGCCCTGCTTTCAATCCATCACTAAAAAGACGGCGCCAGCACCCCGTCCTCGTCCATAGCTCTGCCGCTCTTGCCGTGGCGCGCTCCGCTGGACTTGCCCTTTGACACCTTCGCGCCAGCCTTGGGAGGCATTGGGGCAGGGGATGGCGCAGCTTCCAGCGTCGCATCCAGCGAACCTGACTCTTGTGGAACGATGGAACGCGACGCGTCCTTGAAATTCGCCTTCTTGAAAACGACTGCCAAGGGAGACTGGCCCCGAGGGACTTCGATCTCAAAGGGCGTCACTCCCAGTTGCTCTCCCGTGTCCTGGCGGGCGACCGCGGCGCCGAGTGGTTCAGAGCGGAACTTGATGGATACTTTGGCTGACGGCGCCGGGGCGGCTTGAGGCGGGGGAGGAGGCGTCGGCGCTGGCGTTGGTTTGCTCACAGCTTGCTGCACAGTTGCGGGCTGGCTGCTCGATCCCGAGCGCATTACCAGGAACGCCGCCACGCCGCCAGCCACCAGCGCGGCTGCCAGGATGCCCACCAGCAGTGCCCCGTGGGACTGGGGAATTGCGTCTTCGCCTTCGACCGCGCCCGCCGATTCGCGGAAGGTCGACGGCACCGCCGTCGCGCTAGCGCCCAAGTCACCGATCACGACCCCGCTGCTGGCCTGGCCGTCACTCAGGCGCGAGGGCTCCGCGCCGTACCCGGCCAAGGGACCGGGCGTGGGCACGATTGAGGGCGACGCCGCGTAGCGCTCTGGATTCATCATCGCGACACGAAAGTCCTCCATGCCGTGAAATCGCTCATCGCGGTTCTTGGCCAAGGCGCGGAGAAGGATCGCTTCGTGGGCAGCGGAGAGGCGGGGATTGATGGCGCGCGGAGAAGGCACCGACGCGGTAATGTGCTTGACGATGATCTCGCCATAGCCTTCGCCACCGAAAGGCACCTTGCCCGTCATCATCTCGAACAGGATGACGCCCAAAGAATAGACGTCAGCTCGCTGGTCGATGTTGGGCCGGCCTTCGCACTGCTCGGGCGACATGTAGTAGGGAGTGCCCATCACCGAGCCAGTACGCGTCTTGTGCGAAACCTTGTCGGCACCCAAGGTCAGCTTGGCAAGCCCGAAGTCGAGCACCTTCACGAAGTCGCTTGTGCCGCCCTTGTGGATGAGAAAGATGTTCTCGGGCTTGAGGTCGCGGTGGATAATGCCGTGCGCATGTGAGGCAGCCAAAGCGTCCGCGACCTGAGCAGCGATGTCGAGCGCGCGGTCGGGATCCATGGGCGCCTCGCGCCTCATGCGGTCCGCCAGGGCCTCGCCCTGCAGGAACTCCATGATGAAGTAGAAGTCGCCGTCAGCGGTGGTTCCAAAATCGTGGATGTCGACGATATGCTCGTTGCCGATCTGGTTGACCGCCTTCGCCTCGGTCACGAAGCGAGACACCACCTCCGGATTGCGCGACAATTCAGGGTGGATCGCCTTCATGGCGACCTTGCGTCCGATGACCGGGTGCTCCGCCAGGTAGACGACACCCATCCCGCCCTCGCCGAGCTTGGCTGTGATCGTGTAGTTGCCGATCGTCTGACCGACAGCAATCAGAGGTGATGATGCAAGCGAAGCCACGCTAAAAATCCCACACCAGCGTATCTCTAACCTTCGGCGATTTCCAGATTTCCTTCAAGGGGTGCGGGGCTGGAGGCCACCAGGTGTGGTCTCGCGCTTCCGACCACATGTGGAAGGGGTCAGGGACAAGGGCATTCAGCCAAAAAGAACTGACCGCCGCTCGAGCAGCAAGTTCGCGATCATGCGGTCGACAACGCTGCGCACCTGTTCTGCAACTTCGAGCGTGTCGCGGTCGGGCTGCGACATGGGCGATATCGCTTCTCCAATTTGGATGCTCCATTTAGCTGGGACCGGCAACAAGCCGAGTGGTCCGAGAAGGGGAAAAGTGGGCGTGATCGGAATATAGGGTAGCCCGAAGGGCTTAGCCAGCCGAGTCATCTTGGCCACTACGGGATGGGTCTCTTCGGCGCCCACGATGGCCACCGGGATGATTGGAACGTTGGCCGTGCGCGCCAGCCGAACGAAGCCGCCGCGCCCGAAGTTGGTCAAGCGGTAGCGCTCTCGGTACGGCTTGCCCACGCCGCGCAGGCCCTCGGGGAAAACGCCTAATAGGTGACCGCGCTGGCAAAGGTCGAGAGCGTTACGCATCGACGCGCGTACGCCCCCGATGCGCGCCACCACCGGCCGCATCCACGGCGATCGAACAGCGAAGGTCGCGACCAGCGGCCGCAGGGGTCTGTGCGCCGGATGCAGCGAGTGGCACGCGTGGATGAGCATGGCCCCATCGTAGGGCAGGCCGCCCGAGTGGTTGGCAACCAGAAGCGCTGCCCCGCTGGCAGGCACGTTTTCCAGACCGCGCAGGTGCACGCGGAAGTAGCGCGACCAAAGGAAATCGAGGGCAGGGGCCGTGCGTTCGAGAAAACCAGGGTCGAAGCCGAAGTCGGGCAGGCTGGCCGGATCGGGCATGGGTTGGCGCAAGGCCTCGACCACGGCCTTGAGTGCGTCCTTGATCGCCGGATCCATCATGGTCGAGCGCCGACCGCGTTCTCACGATTCGATGAGAGTCCGCAGCTTCTCGGTCCAGCGTTGCACCAGGTCGCTCAAGGTTGCGTTTGCGGGCAGGGCCGCCCCGCCTTGTGCCATGTCTGGCCGGCCGCCGCCCTTGCCGCCCAGGTCCTGCAAGAGCAAGCTCACGACTTTCCCAGCGTTCAGCTTGTCCTGCGCGCCCGGCGTGACCGCGCACACCATCGCAATCTTGCCTTCGACCGCGCCCACTAGCACCAGCACGCCGGGATCCATGTGCGGCTTCAGCTTGTCCGCGGTCTCGCGCAGGATTTTCGGATCGCCCACGCCCACGTCGTGTACCAGCAGTCCGTACTTGCCCACCTGCTGCCGGTTGGCCAGGGGATCGCGCGAGCCGCCCGAGGCAATCTGCGCCTTGAGCTTGCCGATATCCTTGTCGCGTTCGCGCAGCTCAGTCTGCATTTTCCCCAGGCGCGCCGCGACCTCAAAGGGACCGGCGCGCAGGATGGCGGCAGCCTCGCCGAGCTCGTTCTCCATGCGCCGTACCAGCGCCAGCGCACCGAGGCCGGTCACCGCTTCCAGGCGTCGCACGCCTTGGGCCACGCCGCTCTCCTCCACGATCTTGATGAGGCCAATGTCGCCTGTCCGGTGCACATGGGTGCCGCCACAGAATTCCTTGGATTCGCCCATGGTCATGACCCGAACCGTGTCGCCGTACTTCTCGCCGAAGAACGCGATGGCCCCGGCTTGCTTGGCCTGGGCGATGGGCAGCACATCGGTGGTGACCGGCAAATTGCGTAGCACGCGGGCGTTTGCCAAGTCCTCGACCTCCTGTTTTTCCTCGGGCGAAAGTGGCGCCAGGTGAGAGAAATCGAAGCGCAGGCGATCCGGCGCCACCAGCGAGCCTTTCTGCGCCACGTGCTCGCCCAGCACCGTGCGCAGGGCCCAGTGCAAGAGATGGGTGGCCGAGTGGTTGCGCCGGATGGCATTACGGCGCTCGACGTCCACGGCCAGCTCCAGGACGTCGCCCACCTGGATGCGCCCATTCTCGATCTCGCACAAGTGAACGGCGAGAGACGAGAGTGGCCGCTTGCTGTCGATCAGCTTGAGCGCGCCCTGGGGTCCCGTCGCGGTCCCCGTGTCGCCGACCTGACCGCCCTGCTCCCCATAGAAAGGGGTTTCGCGGCAGATTACAGCCACCGGACCCTGGCACGGAGCCTCGACGCCGGGGACTTCTTTGCCATCGGCCACGATGGCCACGATTGCACTCTTCGCGGTCATCTCGTCGTAGCCGAGAAACTTGGTTGGGCCGACCCTATCGAGGATGCTCTGGAACACGCCCTCCACCGCCAGCTCGCCCGAGCCCACGAACTCGGCGCGGCGGCGTTGTTCGTCCATGCTGGCCTCAAATCCGGCTTCGTCGACGGTGAAGCGATTGCTCCCGGCGATTACGCGGGTCAAATCGAAAGGAAAGCCATAGGTGTCGTACAGCCGAAACGCTACCGCGCCGGGGATCACGCGGTCCGCACGTTTGGCCATCTCGTCGTCGAGCATGCGCATGCCTCGGGTCAGCACGTCGCGGAAGCCGTTTTCTTCCTCGCGCGTGATGGCCTCGATGACGCTGCGGCGATCGCGCAACTCGGGGTACACGTCGCCCATCATGTCGACCACCATGCACGCCAGCCTGGGGAATTGGCTGCCGCTGCGCAGGCCCAGCAACCAACTGTGGTAGATGGCGCGCCTCATGATCCGACGCAGAACGTATTCGCGACCGGTCTTTTCTGGGAACACGCCGTCGGCGATCAGGAACGCGGCCGCGCGCGCGTGGTCCGCGATGGCGCGCATGGAAACCGCAACCGAGCCGGTGGTGTAGTCCAACGGCGCGAAGGTCTTTCCCGTCAGCCTCTCGACTTCGGCAATCAGGGGCCGAAGCAAATCCGTCTCGTAGTTGGATCGGAAGCCGCCTAGCACCGCGCACAGACGCTCCAGACCCATGCCCGTGTCGACGGAAGGCTTGGGCAGCGGCCGTCGTGTGCGATCGGGCAGTTGCTCGAACTGCATGAAGACCAGGTTCCAGATCTCGATCCAGCGGTCGCAGTCGCAGGCGGGCCCTAGGCAGGCGCGGCCGGCCACCACTTCGGGGCAGGGGACGTCGTCGCCCTGATGGTAGTGGATTTCACTGCACGGGCCGCAGGGACCGACCTCGCCCATGGCCCAGAAGTTGTCCTTGTCACCCAGGCCTACCACCCGATCGTCGCCCACGCCGGCCACCTTCTTCCACAGGAGGCGCGCTTCGTCGTCGCTGTGATGGACGGTGTACACCAGACGCTTGGGGTCGATGGCGTAGTCGGTGACGAGAAGCTCATAGGCGAACCTGATGGCATCGGCTTTGAAGTAGTCGCCGAAAGAGAAGTTGCCCAGCATCTCGAAGAAGGTGTGGTGTCGGGCGGTGCGGCCGACGTTTTCCAGGTCGTTGTGCTTGCCTCCGGCGCGAACGCATTTCTGCGAGCTGCAGGCGCGCGAGCGCGCCCGCTGCGTCTTGCCGGTGAAGATGTCCTTGAACTGGTTCATCCCGGCGTTGGCAAAAAGCAGCGTCGGGTCGTTGGCCGGCACCAGGGATGAACTCGACACTTCTTCATGGCCGTGGGCCACGAAAGTGTCGAGAAACTTGCGGCGGACTTTTTGCGAGATCCAGGCTGCCATCGGGCGGGGAGACTAGCAGCCCGTAGCGAAAGTCTCCACGTCGCTGTTCAGCGTCCGTGGACCGTCGACATCGCTTGGCCGAAGGCGTCGCAGCACCCGTAGGTGCTGACTGCAGTTTCCCGCAGGTCTTCTCCGGATTTCACCACAGAGTACACAGAGATCACAGAGACAGATCGGAAGGAAAGAAGGGTTCGGAGCGGATCCGAAACCCTCTCTTTCCGGCCTCTGTGGCCTCTGTGCCCTCTGTGGTGAGACTCCGGATCGCACCGTTGGCCGTCAAGTTCCGAGAGAATCGCGGTTAGCACCAAAGGTCGCAGCACCCCGGGATGGGGCTGGCTATTCCTTGTTGAACCGATCCGCGTTGTACTGCCCGGGCGCCACCGTGCCCCCGCCGGTATCGGGCTGGTTCGTCATCGCGTTGAAGTCCTGTCCCACCTGGCCGCCCTTGCTGACCCCGCGGAAGAAAAGCGCGAAGTCATCGGGGTTGGTCGACGCGGCGACGGCGTCTTCGTAGGTCACGAAGCGGTTCTTGACCAGTTCAGTCAGCGATTGGTCGAAGCTGATCATGCCGTAGGGGTCGCGGCCCGTGGCGATGGCCTCGTGGATCTCGCGTGTGCGATTCACATCGGCGATGAGCTCGCGCACACGGGCCGTGCTGATGAGAATCTCCACGGCCGGCACCATACCCATGCCGTCAGCCCGGGTGACCAGCCGCTGTGAAACCACGCCTTTGATCACCGAGCAAAGCTGCAGACGGGCCTGCGCCTGCTGATGAGGCGGATAGATGGACACGATGCGGTTGATGGTCTCGACGGCGTCGACGGTGTGTAGAGTCGAGAGCACCAGGTGCCCGGTCTCGGCGGCGGTCAGCGCGATCTCGGTGGTTTCCAGATCACGCATTTCACCCACCAGGATGACGTCAGGGTCTTGGCGCAACGACGCGCGCAGGGCGCGGGCAAACGACGTGGTGTCGAAGCCCACTTCGCGCTGGTTGATGACACTGCGCCGGTCCTTGAATGCGTACTCGATGGGATCTTCGATGGTCACGATGTGAACCGCTCGGCTGGCGTTGATGTAGTCGACCATCGCCGCCAGTGTGGTGGACTTTCCCGAACCGGTAATTCCCGTCACCAGGATGAGGCCGCGTTCCTCATCGGCCAGTTCCAGCACCTTGTGCGGCAGATTCAGACGCTCGAAGGGCGGCACATTGGGCGGGATAAGGCGCATTACGACACCCATGAATCCCCGCTGCTGCAGAATGTTGACCCGGTAGCGGAAGCCGTCGGCAGTGGCATAGGCGAGGTCGACATCCCAGTTCTTCTCGAAGATGTCCCTTTGCCTGGCGTTCATCATAGTCTGCCCAAATTCCTCCAGCGCTTCCTTGGTCAGAGGCGGCACGTTGGCTACCGTGCGCAGGTCACCCTTGACACGAAAAATCGGCGGCAAACCCACCTTCAAATGGACATCCGAGGCGCCCAGTTGCCGGGCCGCCTGTAGCACCCTGTCGAGTACGCTCACCATTGTTGTTGCCGATCGATCAACGTGTGACGGGACGGAGAGAAACGGCCCTCGGCCGCGACCCCAGAGTACCACGGGGTCCCCATTTTCGCGCTGTGATGCCAGTTTTTGACCTTTGCCCGGGTCTAACCTAGGGTCATAGGGGTGACTGTTCAGGAGGCCAAGACATCCTCGGCACAGGAGGTACTCGTTCTCGACGCCGAGCTCAACGTGCTGAGAGCCGTGGAGAGCGTGTTGTTGCTTGAGGCTGGCCTCACGGTTACAGCTCTGACCTCAACCGAGCGCGCCTACGACCAAGTCGTCAACCGCTTCTTCTCCGTCGTGCTTTGCGATCTCGACACGCCTTCGCTCGACGGGGCCATCAGTTTCATACGGTTTGTCCGCGACAAGTCACCCTTGACCGCAGTCATCGCCATGACCCGGCGGACCAGTTTCGACGTGGTGGCCCCGGCGTTTCGTGCGGGGGCCGCAGATGTGATGCCGGAGAACCGCGATTCCGTTCTCTCTCTGCGCGACCGGGTGGTGCGGGCCGCGCGTGACGTTCAGACGGCGCTGGGGCGCGATCATCTCCTATCTGAATTCGCCGATGTCAACGACGAGCTGGTACGCAAGCTGATGGAGCTATCGGGGCGGGCCACAGAGCTGGAGGACAAGCTGCTGGCCAGCGACCGAGAATCGTCGTCGTCGGCCAACCTGCTGGGCGTGCTTCAACTCTTGGTGGTTGATGACCAACCCGACTTGGTCACAGAGCTGGAGAAGGCCTTGCCCGCGGACAAGGGCTGGCGGGTGCAGCATGCGCAGAGCGGGGGCGAGGCGCTCGATATTGCGACCCAGATTCCTCCGCAAGTTGTGGTGGCCAAGGAGTCGCTACCCGATCTCACGGGAAGCATGGTGGTCAAGACCATCAAAGCCAGCGTGCCCAATTTGGTCGCCATGCTGGTCGTCCCTGCCACCGGAGGGAGGGAAGGCGAGGTCAAGATGGTCGAACAGAGTCGGCTGCACACCTTGATCCCGCGTTTCAAGAGCGCGTCCGATCTGGTGGCTCAGCTTTCCGAGGTGCGCGATGCCTTGCAGAGGAAGGTGCGCGAGCGGCGCCATGTCAAGATCTTCCAGACCCAGTACCTGGAGATCCTGCAGCGCTGTCATCGGCTGCAGAAGCAGCTCGAAGCCCTGATGAACGAGAAAAAGTAGAAGAGACGGAAGCCCTCGTCGATTGTCCGCTACTCGTCGACCACCGCGACATAGGGCAAGCTGCGGTACTTCTGGTCCACGTCCAGCCCGTAGCCCACTACGAAGCGATCGGGAATTTCGAAGCCCACGAAGTCGAGCGGTACCTCGACTCGACGCCGGGACGGCTTGCTGAGTAGCGTGCAGACGTGAAGGCTGGCGGGCCCCTGCGCCTGCAGGAGGTCGAGCAGGTAGCGCAAGGTGAGTCCCGTGTCCACGATGTCTTCCACCAGAAGGACGTGCTGGCCAGCCACGGGCAGGCTCAGATCGCTGGTGATCTGGACGACGCCCGACGTCTCGGTGGCAGCGCCATAGCTGCGCACGCCCAGAAAGTCACAACGGACATCTCGCGGGATGGCTCGTACAAGGTCCGCCATGAACACGAACGCACCGCGCAGGACGCCGACCACGGTCAGGGCACCGTCCGGAAGACGGGCGGCGATTTCGCGACCCAGGACCGCCACGCGGGCGGCAATGTCTTGGGCGGAGATGAGCGAGCGTGGCTGCATGGCTGGCTTGCGGAGGCTATTATTATGCCTATCGACGGGTAGTGGGAACCGCGGCGAGGGATGAGTTGTCGATCAGGCAGGAAAGTCATGAACCCTTCAACGCTTTCGTGTCTCCTTGGGAATCTCGGCTGCGCAGCCATTCTTGCGGCAAGCCTGGGCGCTTGCGCGACATCTGGCGCTCATCCTCCGGCCGGTGTCGAATCGGGTCCCGTGGTCAAGTACGACATGGACCCCATCCGAATCGACGCCACCCACGGGCCTGCGGGAACGCAGATCGAGGCGTACGACGCGCCTGATCTCTTCGAGCGGGCTGGGGTGGCGCTGTCCGACCAGCGATTCGATGCCGCGGCTAAACTCTACGCCAAGTTGCTCAAGGGTTTTCCAGATTCAGCCTACGCACGGCCGTCGTTGTACAACCTGGGTCTGGCCCAGATCGGCAGCAAGAACTGGGCAGAGGCCATCGACGCCTTCAAGGGCCTCATTGACAAGTACCCGAGCCACCCCGATGCCAAGGACGCATCCTTTCAATTGGGTGCGTGTTACGCCGAACAGGCGAACTGGCCTGCATCGGCCGAGGTGTTCGCACGCATTCTGGATCGCTCAGATCTATCAGCCGACGATCGCATCGAGGCTCTTGGGCGGCGGGGTTTCGCACAGTTCAACCTGGGAGACCTCGACACAGCCGAGAAGACCTTCCGCGCCGTCCTATCCTATCGCCAGAAGATCGAGAATGAGGAGCGCCTGGCCACGGATTTCTACCTGGCGTTCTCGCAGTACCATCTCGCGCAGATCTCGCATCGGCGTTTTCAGGCGGTTGAGTTGCGTCTGCCTGAGGCCCAGATGGACAAGGATCTCGACCAGAAGGCCAGCCTGCTCCTGCAGGCTCAGCGTGCGTACATTGAAACCATCAAGTACGGCAACCCGGCCTGGGCATCCGCGGCTGGCTTCCAGGTCGGCTCGCTCTACGAAGAACTCTACGATGCCTTCATGCGCGCCCCAGTGCCGGCGGAGCTTCGGGGAGAAGCACGGGAGGTATACCAAGAGGAGTTGCACAAGAAGATCCGCGTGCTGATCGAGAAGTCCGTGCGCTGGCAGCGTGAGAACCTGCTCATGATCGAACGTCTGGGAGTCAACACGGACTGGGCCGAGAAGAGCAAGCTGGCCTACGCCAAGCTGCTCAAGCTGCTGGAGCCGAAGATTCCAGGTGTTCCTGCGGATCCTGCGGCGCCCGAAGCGCCACCGGCGGCAGTTCCTCCGCCCACGCCACCGGCACCTCCGCATCGTGGAGATGTGCCGGATGCCACTCGACCCGTGGATTCCGACGTGGCGGGGCGACAGGTGCTGTAGGGCCGGGACCGATTCGGGCTGACGGCGCCGGGACCGGATCCGTGGCCGGCACCGGCCACCGGCCCCCGGCCATACGGCCACGGCCTCTCTTACAACGCAGTGCTCTTGAGAACGGCCCGGATTCTGCTT
>PMLB01000057.1 GCA_003158735.1 Myxococcales bacterium
CCAGATGCGATTGGCCAGCCCGTAGCGAGCTTCCATCGTCCCCACGATTTCCTCGACGGTGGTCACGTCGTTCCGGTTCCCGTCGAAGACCTCGTAACCAAGAGGCATCCCTTCGCGAGTCACCACCAGGGCGATGCACACTTGCTTGCAGTCGGGCCGATGGTCGCGACTGTGACCGCGACGTGCCTGCGGATTTCCCAATACCTGTCCCTCGAAATACGTGCTGGTCACGTCGTACAACAACAGGTCGTAGTCCAGTGCAAATAGCTCGCCCAATCGCTTGACCAGATGCTGCTCGATCCTCACCTTGTGCGGCAACAGCCGGTCCAGAGTGCGATAAACGCGGTCGTCGTTCACGCGCTCCGCAGGCAGACCCAGAATGTCTTCCAAGGCTGTGCCACGGTACCAGTCCTCGGCGATGTCGAGATCGCTCGACGGCTCGCACAGACGGGCGAGCACCTGCACCGCAACCATTGTCGCCCACGGGACAGCCTCGCGCCCAGGCGGCAGCAATTCCTCGCACAGTTGGTCCAGCCGCAGTGCCTGCCACAGCGTCAGTCCCATCCACACATCGCCGAAGCGTCGGCTTCGCTCCAGCCGCACTTGGTCTACCCGAACCGCTATCGTTTCCACCGGCGCTCGCGGCGCTTCGAACAACTGTCGTTGCTCCCGCCGCCCAGTGATCTGCTGGGCGAGCAACGCCGCCTTGGCGCGCCCGGCGGCATCCAACTCGCCCAGGTGAGCCACGGTTTCCTGCACGACCCTCCGGCCATGCCGCACCGACCGCACCAGACGCCAGTAGGTGTGCGTCTTGCCGTCCTTGCGTACCGTCGAATGCCGGAGATACACGCACCTCCTTTGTGCGCATCTCCGTCAAGAACCGCAAGCAGGTTGGTTGGCACTACACGCGACTTTCGCGGCAGTCGATCCGCGATTCCGCGCACTTCACCCCTGTCAACCCCACCAAAAAACCGGCCTCAGCCCCCGAACTGCGGAAGTTGGGCTAGGTGGAGGCGCTGTCGCTGTGCCCGAGCAACGCCCCGATGACCTTTGGGCCGGCGCCCATGACGGCGTAGCTGCTGCCGGCGGTATGGCGGACGCCAGGGCTGGTCATGGGGCGGACGCCAGCCTTTCCGGACCGTTGCCGCTGGGTCCACCTCGCCCTCGGCCACGATGTTCTGAAACCGTGTCAGTCCCCTACCCCATCGTGGCCCGGCCATCCCGGCGTGGGACATCACCAGCTCCTACCAACAGGCGCCATACCCCAACCCCAGCTTCTCCAAGTCCGGAGTCGCTACGTCCACGTGACGTCGAGGGGCTTGCGCGGCGGAATGGCTGCGTACTCGTGTTTCGCATAGCCGAGCAGCGTGGCGGCGTGGGCCTGGCGCCCCTCGGGGATGCCGGCCAGCTTGGCTACGGCGGGGGACATGCTGAGCGCGATTTGAAGATATCCGGCCCAGCAGGTGCCGAGTCCCAAGGCCTCGGCGGCGATCTGAAAATAGGTGACCGCAATGGTGGCCGAGCCCGGGCCAGTGGGATCCGAGGCAGGCGTGTGGGCCAAAACCACGTGAGGGGCGTGGCGCAGGATCAGATCCTCGCCCTTTTCCCAGGCCACAAGAAAGCGGGCGAAACCGAAACGCTCGGCCAATGGGTGTTTCTGCTCCACCAGCGTGCGTGCCCATTCCAGCACGCCCGCCGCCAGCCTGTGGACGGCATCAAGGCCGCTCACCACGGTCCAGGCCACCGGCTGACGATTGACCCCCGAGGGTGCGAAACGGGCGCTGTCCAGCGCACGCGCAATGATTTCGCGCGGAACCAGCTTGTCCCGATACCGTCGAATCGAACGCCGCGATTGCAACAACTGCTCGGCCTGCTCGGGACCGATCGTGTGCGCGGTGTTCATCGGCCGTAGGTCGCTGCGAGGCAAGAACGTGAGCGCCAGCGCGCCCGCACGGCAGACCGACACGCAGTGGCCGCAGCGGATGCAACGGTTGCCCTGACTGGACGTGGGCACGGCGCCGACGAGCGTGGTCTCCAACTCAAGCGCGAAAACCGGACAAACCGAGACGCAAAACCCATCATGAAGACAGCGTTCCTGGTCGACGACAACGTGGTTCACGGCAGATCTCCTTTGAGCTGCGTTCATAGCGCAAATTCGGAGCCTGGCCACCTGCTGACCCCGATTCCCTCGTCCCCTCTGCAGTCCTGCATCTGTCACACTCGGCTTGAAAAGTCCCTCCAAGCAGGCATGAGTGACCCAATCATGACAAGACCGCTCGCCACCACCCACGATAGCGACAGCTCCGATGCGGCCCTGGTCCACGCGGCTGTCCAAGGAGACCGAGGCGCGCTGGAACAGCTCATCCGACGCCACCAAGGCTTCGTCTACAGCTTGGCCCAGCGAATGCTCTACTCGCCCGATGACGCTGCCGACGCTACCCAGGAAATCCTCATCTGCATTGTGACCAACCTGGCGTCCTTCCGAGGAGACGCTGCCTTCCGAACCTGGGCCTATCGCATCGCCGTGCGCCAGCTGCTCGCCTGCAAAAAGGGCCGCGTCGAGCACGTGGTTCACGACTTCACCTGTTTCGCGCAGACACTCGATGCGACCCCTGACCTCGATCCCCCTGACGAGGGGAGCCTGCCGGTAGATGTTCGCCTGGTCATCGAGGAGGCGAAGGTCGGCTGCCTCATGGCGATGCTGCTATGCCTCGACCGCGAGCACCGGATGGCGTTCGTGCTCGGAGATATCTTCGAGGCCACTGACGCCGTGGCCGCCGAGGTGCTGGGGATCTCCTGCGACAACGCCCGACAGCGGCTGGCGCGCGCCAGACATCAACTGCGTCAGTTCTTGACCGGACGCTGTGGTCTGATCGACCCGAACGGCCCGTGCCGTTGCGCCCGCAAAACCCAAGGCTTCATCCGGCAGGGAATCGTCGATCCGGCGCGCCTTCGCTTCACCAAGGTCCACCTCGACAAGACCAAGGAAGAGGCCGCAGCCCGTGCCCGCGATCTACAAGGCCACGTGGAGCAGGCCTACGCCGAACTGCTGCGCTCGCAGCCCGTCGCCCAGTCATCCGACTTCGCCAGCGTCCTGCGCAAAGTTCTGAACCGGCCCGAAGTGCTGCGAACCCTTGGGGTGGAGAACTGACATGGGAAGGATCGTCGGCCGCGACCTCATGACCTTGGAAAAACGCGACGGATGCTGGTGGCTGGTCGCAGACCACTTCTCGCCGTCCCCTGGCTAGTCTTCCCGGTTGCCCAGCACTTGTCAGGCTGGGCTCGACGCTGCATCCTCATGCCCGCCCAACCTGCCTCGGGAGACACGACATGCACCATGGATGGCTCGTCATCGCAGGATTCCTCAGCCTCGGCGTCGCCTTGTTTCATGTACCCTTGCCGAAGTCCGGTTACGTGACTGCAGATTCGAAGACTGCATAGTCCGTTTGTCGGACTGGACCATGGCCAAGGTCTACGGGACCGCCCTGCGCGGGGTGAAGTTCGAGGGGTCCAAGCTGATGGGCATCGACTGGTCCGACGGCCACCGCTCGCTGGATGCGTCCTTCAAGGAGTGCGTGCTCGACTACAGCTCTTTCGCTCGCATAGATCTCAGGAAATGCACCTTCAAGGATTGCCGAATGCTGGAGGTGAACTTCTCCGAGGCCAACCTAACCGAATCTGACTTCTCCGGTTCAAGTCTTGACCGAAGCCGGTTCCAGCAAACCAACCTATCGCGTGCGAACCTGGCTGGCGCCAGCAACCTTCTCTTCAACCCCACCGAGAACAAGGTCAAGGGCGCGGTCATCTCGCTCGATGCTGCCGTCGGCATCGTGGCTGCCATGGGGATGACTGTGTCCGGGTTCGGCGATGCCCCAAAGCGCCACAGGCAACCGTGACCCTTGCCCTCCTTTTCTCCGACTGCACACAGCCGCAGGCTTGCGACGCTACTCCGCGTCGCGCACCCAGTCCTCGACCTTCAGGTCCGGTACTCTGGTTCTGCTGGCGCAGCCATGGGGTTGACCTACCCTGCGCCTCCCGTGGCAACCGTTACCGCACAGCACATCGACGGAAAATGAGGGCCTTCAAAGTCTCTGCACGTCGTCGAAACGGCGCACAACGATCTGCCCCTGTTCTTCACTCCATTCGAGCACGGCACCCGGTCCAATACCTAGCTTCTGCCGCACTTCCGCCGGAACCGAAATCTGCCCCTGTGCTGTGACCTTGGATTGCGCAAGCGTCATGAAGTTACATTACCATGGTAATGGCCCTGGGCAAGGCTTGCGTTCCGAGCGCCGGTGAGCGGTCCGTTGGGACTCTCGCGCGGAACCAGCTTGTCCCGATACCGTCGAATCGAACGCCGCGCTTGCAACAACTGCTCGGCCTGCTCGGGACTGATCGTGTGCGCGGTGTTCATCGGCCGCAGGTCGCTACGAAACAAGAACGTGAGCGCCAGCGCGCCCGCACGGATCTCCAGGCGGGGTCTGCACGAGGTCGATGTCGAAACGTTGTGTCTTGGAGAACGGGTTTCATTCCATCGATGGCACCCCAGTAGTCTGGTGGATCAAGGAGCTGGCGGGCACTCTTCTGCGTGACTACGCCTCGCCGCGGTTGAAGGACGCCGCCAGATACCGCAAGGCCTATCACACTGCCGCGACGCATGCGTTTGGGCGCAAGCCGCGCGGGCCCTTCGCGTAGTTGTCACATTATTGTCACAAAACCGTAACGCGGTCGACGCCCAAAGCTGGCTCACTGGCCCGCGAGACATGAGCAACAGCAAGGCCCATCCGCGAGAAGGGGGTAAGCCCGACCGCACCGTGTGCCAGGGAACGGTCTGGTCATGACTGCTGGCCATTGGGTTCTCGTTGTTGTGGTCGTGGCGGCGGCCCTGGCTTTCGACTTCATCAACGGCTTCCACGACGCCGCCAACTCGATCGCCACCATAGTATCCACGCGCGTGCTCACGCCATTCCGGGCGGTGCTGTGGGCCGCGTTCTTCAACTTCATCGCCTTCGCCTTGTTCAAGTTGCACGTGGCCAGCACCATCGGCAAGGGCATCATCGACCCGGCCGTGGTGGACATGGCGGTCATCATCGGCGCGCTGGCCGGCGCCATCGCGTGGAATCTGCTCACTTGGTGGTGGGGACTGCCGTCCAGCTCGTCGCATGCCCTGGTGGGTGGGCTGATAGGTGCAGGCGTTTCCAAGGCTGGTCTCGGCATCCTGGGCTGGGGCAAAATCGGCGCCACTGCGGCGTTCATTCTCATCTCGCCTGTGATCGGGTATCTCGCTGCTTCGATTTTGATGATTGGATGCTCGTGGCTCCTGCGCAGGCAAACGCCGGGACGGGTGGACAGATGGTTCCGCCGTTTGCAATTCTTGTCCGCCTCAGCATTCAGCCTCAATCACGGCGGCAACGACGCCCAGAAGACCATGGGAATCATCGCCGTGCTGCTCTACTCACAGGGACTTCTGGGCAAGAGTTTTCCCACCACGTCGAATTTCCCGTTGTGGATCGTGCTGTCGTGCCACGCTGCCATGGGTCTCGGCACCATGGCGGGCGGCTGGCGAATCGTGAAGACCATGGGCATGCGCCTGACCAAGCTGCGTCCCTTCGGCGGCTTCTGCGCCGAAACCGGCGGCTCGCTGGCCATCTTCATCGCGACCCAGCTAGGCATCCCGGTGTCCACCACACACACCATCACCGGCGCCATAGTGGGCGTGGGCTCCGTCTCCAACCCCGGCCGAGTGCGCTGGGGCCTGGCCAGTCGCATTCTGTGGGCGTGGATCTTCACTATTCCTGCGTCCGCGCTCATGGCCGCCCTCACATATTTCATCGCGCGCGCCCTTGGCGCCTGACGAATCTGACAGCTTATCTCATCGATCGCATGAAGGGCCAGAGCATCTACGCGCACATCAATTTGACCAAGGGTGAGCGTTCGGCTCTGGCGGACCTGGCCAGCAACCTGCTGTGACTGCATCAACGGGTTGAAGGCGCTTTGGCCGGCAGCAGCGCCGCGCGGGCCGCGGCCAACTGGGCGCGCTGGGCCTTGTCCACCTCGGGGTATTTCAAATCGAGTGAGGCCATCGCGTCGATGACCGCGCCGGCCACCACCGCGCGGGTGAACCACTTGTGGTCAGCGGGCACGACGTACCAAGGAGCCCAGGGCGTGGCGGTGGCGCGGATCATGTCTTCGTAGGCAACCATGTACTCGCGCCAGTGTTGGCGTTCGGCGACGTCGGCCGTAGAGAACTTCCAATTCTTCTCCGGCGTGTCGAGGCGTTCGAGAAAGCGCCGCTTCTGCTCGGCATACGACACATGAAGGAAGAACTTGCAGATGGCGATGCCGTTACGGGCGAGGTAGCGTTCAAAGGCGCAGATATCCTGAAAGCGGTGCTCCCAAATCTTCTTGTCGACCACCTGGGGCGGCAGGTGTTGCTTCTCGATAAACTCGGGATGTACGCGCACCGCAAGCACCTCTTCATAGTAAGAGCGATTGAAGATTCCAATGCGCCCCCGTTCCGGCAGATGCTTCTGACAGCGCCAGAGGTAGTCGTGGTCCAGTTCCTCGACTGAGGGTGCCTTGAACGAGGCCACCTGGCAGCCCTGGGGATTGATACCGGACATGACATGCTTGATGGCG
>PMLB01000378.1 GCA_003158735.1 Myxococcales bacterium
CGGGATACCCCGCCGGGGCTTCTTCTTGCGCTAAACCGCCGGGCCGTCACCGCGTGCGAGCATGGTGTCCCTGGCCAGGCGAGGGTCGTGGTCGGGATGGTCCAGATTGAAATGCAGGCCGCGGCTTTCGGGCCGTCGCCGCGCACTCTGGATAATGAGATCGGCTACCAGTGCGATGTTGCGCAACTCGAGCAGATCGCGGCCTACCAGGAAGTTCCAGTAGTACTCGCGGATCTCTTCGCGGATGAGATGCATCCGCCGCGCCGCACGCTCCAGCCGCTTGTCCGAGCGGACGATGCCCACGTAGTTCCACATCAGGCGGCGAATCTCGTCCCAGGTGTGACTGACCACGACGGCCTCGTCCGCCGCCGTGGCATCGCCTGGATACCAGGTCGCCACCTGCTGTGGTCTGTCCACCTTTGCGTCACGCACGTCGTCTGCGGCGCGGGCGGCGTAGACCAGCGCTTCCAGCAGCGAATTCGAAGCCAGGCGGCAGGCTCCGTGCAGGCCAGTCATCGATGCCTCGCCGATGGCGTAGAGGTTGCGCACGCTGCTGCGTCCATTCGCGTCCACCAAAATGCCCCCACAACTGTAGTGCGCGGCGGGTACAACCGGGAGCGGCATGGTTCGCATGTCAATGCCCAGCTCCAAGCAGCGTCGGTGAATGTTGGGGAAACGCTCGACCAAGAACTGCGCCGGCAAGTGGGTCATGTCGAGCACGACATAGTCGTCGCCGGTGCGCTTCATCTCGGCGTCGATGGCACGCGACACCACGTCGCGCGGGGCGAGATCTTTCATCTCATGGTAGCGCGGCATGAAGGCCGTGCCATCGATCAGGCGCAGGATACCGCCCTCGCCGCGCAGGGCTTCGCTGATGAGGAAGGACTTGGCCGCGGGGTGGAAGAGACAGGTGGGATGGAACTGGAAGAATTCCATGTTAGCCACACGCGCGCCCACCCGGTAGGCCATGGCCACGCCGTCGCCGGTCGCCACGTAGGGATTGGAGGTGTACAGGTACACTTTTCCCGCTCCCCCGGTGGCCACGATCACGGCGCGCGCAACCACGGTCCGGATCTCGCCGGTTTTCTGATCGTAGACATAGGCGCCGAACACGGCGTTGGGTCCGCCGTACTTGGCGGTGGTCAGCAGATCCACCGCCATGGACTCGGGCAGAAGCGTGATTCGGTCCCCGCGCTCTTTCACGCGTTCAAGCATGGTGTCGTGGATGGCAGCGCCTGTCATGTCGCGGGCGTGGACCACGCGTCGGGCGCTGTGACCGCCTTCACGGGCGAGTTGGAACTGGCCGTCGGGCTCGCGGTCGAAGTTCACCCCCAGTTCATTGGCCAGGTGAAGAATGTGCTGTGGCCCCTGACGCACGCACATGTCCACCACGTCGAGATTACACAGGCCGTCGCCCACGCGCAGGGTGTCCTCGATGTGCTTCTCTGGTGTGTCACCCGCACCCAGCACCGCCGCCACTCCGCCCTGAGCCTCGTGGGAGTTGGCGTCGGTGAGGCTGTGTTTGGACACCACCAGCACGCGGCCGTGTTCGGAGGCACGCAGCGCGAAGTAGAGGCCAGCCAGGCCAGAACCAAGTACCAAGTAGTCTGTTTCCACGGAGGTGCCAATCTACCAGACCGGCGAGGTCGCGACATGTTCGAGATACGTCCGAGGGAAAGACATCGCTTAGAAGCGGCGAGGATATTCGGCCTGTGTTACGATCAGGGGAATATGTTTGGCCGTTCCTATCTTGCCTTGCTGCTCTTGCCCGCGCTGTCGGCGCCCGGGCACGCCACGGTGTGGCAGCGGCAACGGGGAGACGGCACGCTGGAGTTCACCAACGCTCCCAGCGCGAGTCCGAACTGGCGGGCGGTTCCCGAGTCTGAGACGAACCGTCCCTCTGCGAGGCTGCACGAACGCGCGCAAGCGGCAAGAACGGACAGCGTGGTGTGGACTCGTGAGCGCGCCGATGGGGTGGTCGAGTTCACCAACCTGCCGCCGGTGGGCGCGCGGTGGAAGGTGCTGTTTCGTTTTGGGCCGGGCAAGGCCGCGGTCATGCGGGGCGACTCTGACCTGGTCCCGCCGCGTGACAGTTCCCAGTCTCGCTACCAGCGCTTTGACGACCACATCCGCGATCAGCAGGCCTACTTTGCCATTCCGCAGGCCCTTGTCCGGGCTGTCATCAGGACCGAGTCAGATTACGACCCGAACGTGGTGTCCAGTGCGGGCGCGCTCGGTTTGATGCAGCTCATGCCGGCCACGGCGCGGGCCATGGGTGTGACTAACGTATGGGATCCGCGCCAGAACATTATGGGTGGCGCGCGTTACCTGCAGACCCTGGCCAAACGCTTCTGCAGAACACCGACAGTGGGACGGGGCGACGGTGGCGGCGGCGCCTTCGTGTGCTCGTTGGACGAGAAGATCAAAGTGCTCGCCGGGTACCATGCCGGGCCTGGCGCGGTCGAGAAATATGGGGGAATGCCCCCCTATGAAACCACGCGGACCTATGTGACCACCGTGTTGCAGCGATACGATGAGTATCGCCGCCGCGAGGCCACGCTGTCGGCGTGGGTGGGAGACGCGCCCGTGGCGCTGCGATGACCTGTGCCTGCTGACATCGATCTTCCCGACGAGTCCGTGCCCGCGCCGGTCCTTCCCAGACCGGCTGCCGGACGTGAGGATGAAGCGCTGCGGGAGCAGCTTCATCGCACCAGCGAGTTGGTGATGGCGCAGCGTTTGCCCGAGGCGGAGTTGCAGCTGCTGCGCGCACAGGCCGACGCGCCCCACGATCTGCGCGTGCTCAAGCTGCTGGCCCTGGTGCGCTTCAAGCTGGGGCGTCTGGCCGAGGCACGCCAGATCTACCGGGAAGCCGCGCAGATCGCGCCCGAGGATGCCGCCATTCGCCTCAACCTGGGCCTCATCGCGCTCAAGCTGGACTGGTTCGACGAAGCCGTGACCGAGCTGGAGACCACCGTGCGCCTGCATCCCGACGATCGGCGCGCGTGGAGCTATCTCGGGTACGCCTGCGCGCGCACGGGTGCGCGTGGGCAGGCGGCGGCTGCCTTCCGGCGTGCGGGGCAGCATGAGCTGGCTGCGGAGATGGAGCGGGGGGTGAGCGCGTCTTCATCAGCGTCGGAAGTGGAAGGAACTTCCGCGGTCGAGCCCGACCGCGCGCGTGCCGTCGACATGGGCCCGGCCACGCCCAGGCCCGAGCTGCGCGCACCGACGCTCGATGCCATGATGCCGGCGCAGCCAGCGCTGGCATCTGGAGCGGGCGAGATCGTGTCACTCTCAGCCTTTGCCATAGCTCGCATGCTGGCACCAGCGCCCGATCTGGCGCCTCTAGCCTGGCTCGGGCAGGGGGTTCTGCGTTTTGCTGCCACCAGCGAGACCTACGTACGTGAGTCGGCCTTGCTGGCCGCGCTCGGTGGGGTTGAGTTGCTTCCGGCTCGACGACGAATGCGCGGACACATGCTGGGCGAAACCCTGACCTCACAGGGTGGACGATTCCTTCGCCTGGCCGGCGCCGGGGATCTGTGGCTTTCTCCCTGGCGCGCGGGGCGTGCGCTTTTCGCACTGACGTTGGACCGGGATGTGCTCTACCTGCGTGACGACTACGTGGTGGCCTGGGGCGATGAACTGGTGTGGGAGTGGGGGCGGGTTCCAAGTGGTGGGCCAGCCTTACTGCAGTTTCGTGGCACGGGTCGGGTGGTCGTGACCGCGGATCCTGACGATTTGGTGGCTGTGCGCCTCTGCGAGGGGGATTCGCTGGCCGTGCTGGGGTTGCGCCTTGTCGGCTGGGTGGGACGCGTGGTCGCGCAGAGCATGGCCGGGCGGGAAGGCGAGTCGGGCGACGCCTATGTCACCTGCACCGGTGTCGGGGTAGTATTGCTGTCCAAACATGGCGAACCTACGCAGCCAGATGACGGATCTGCCCAACGTTGTGACGATGGCGAGGGTCCTGATCGTCCCGGTGGCTCTGTACTTCATCGATAACTTCAGTCCGGTTCGGAGTTTCATCGCCGCATGTCTCTACCTGGTCGCCTCGGTGGGCGATGGTCTCGATGGCTACCTGGCCCGCAGCCGGGGTCAGGTCAGCGTCTTGGGGAAGTTTCTCGATCCCCTGGCCGACAAGCTCATGGTCACGGCGGTGCTGGTCTTTCTCGCGGCGATGGGCCGCGCGACGGCCTGGGTGGTGGTGGTGCTGATTGCGCGCGACCTGTGCATCACCGGCCTGCGCAGCATCGCGTCCAGCGAAGGCATGGTGATGGCGGCCAGCCCGGGCGGAAAGATCAAGACCGCACTGCAGTTGGTGGCCATAAGCATGCTTCTTGTACATTTCAGCTACCCGGTGCTGGGGCTTGGTGTTTCGGTCGACTATCAGGTCGCGGGCAGCGTGTTGCTCTACGTCTCGCTGGTGGTCTCGTTGGCGTCCGGGGTCGAGTATGTGTGGAGCTTCGCCAAGGCCATGGGCGCGGTCAGACGGGAATCGGCCTAGTCCGAAGCGGACTCGCGGGACGCGTTGTGCTTGGCAGCTATGAGGGGAAAGGGGAGGGCACAGAGTCTGATCAGGCGGCGACGCGGCGGCGAAGGATCCGGTAGGCGACGGCTGCGCCGGTGCCGAGAGCGAGGCTGAGGGCTTGCGCGGTGGAGAGCGCGAGGGGCTGGTGGACGGGCAGGTCGAGCCAACCGGCCAGGCGGGGTAGGGAGATCTCGAAGAGAAATCCCCGGCTCGTGTCTCCCCGCAGAACCTCGACGGTCGCGCGCAGAAGCGCGTACCCCATGGCGTAGACCAGGGCCAGTGAACCGGGAAACCGCCGGCGTCGACGCAGGAGCATGAGCAGCGTGAACAGCAGGGCTTCACCCGCTGCCTCGTAGAGCTGGGTGGGAGCAAGGGCCGGGGTCAAGGGTGCGCCGGGCGCGACCAGACCCGCGTTGGCCAACTCATGATACGCGACGCTGGCAGGGGGAAAACGCACGCCCAGCGACGTGACCTTGCCGTAGCAGCATCCAGCCAGAAAACAACCCACGCGTCCCAAGGCATGGCCAAGAGCGAGGGAAGGGGCGAGCAGGTCAGCCACGTTGCCCAGAGACCAGGACCGCCGACGCGCGAAGAGCAAGACCACGGCGGCCGCCGCGAGAGCGCCTCCGTAGAAGACCAGGCCACCTTGCCAGATGTAGAGAGGAGCCGCACAGTCGCGGAGCACGCGCAGGGCAGGGCGGGGCGGGCCGACGCCCGCGCACAGGCGGCCATAGTCGCTCACGTGCACGAGCACATAGAGGACGCGCGAACCCACGATACCGGCCACCAGGGCCCAAAATGTCAAATCGAGCACGGCCGCCGTGTCGAAGCCCATGCGCCGCCCTTGGCGAAGCGCCAACAGCACACCCGCGATGGCGCCCACGGCGATGAGAAAGCCGTAGGCGTGGATGTCCAGCCCGTGAGTCCCGAAATGCAGAGTGAGAAGATTTGGCCTCACGCGCTCTCCTGCGTCGGGGCCGGGTCAGCCAGCCAACGCGAACGCAGACCACCAAGCAGCAGGTAGATTCCACAGGCGACGAGCGGCACAGACAGGATCTGCGAGGTGGACAGCCAACCGAAAAACACGCCCCGATCGTCGTCGCGGAAGATCTCGACGAAGGAACGCAGGATGCCTTTCATGATGAGCAGCCAGGCGAAGACCTGACCGTCGATGCGCTTGCGTCGGCGTACGACGAAGTACAGCAGCAGGAACATGACGAAGTCGAGCAGGGCGAGGTAGATCTCCGTCGGGTGCACTGGCAGGGCAGGGCTGCCCTCGGCAATCAGGCCGGCCGCGCGCTGAGCTTCCCACGCGCTAGAGCCCACCGGGAAACGCACGGCCCAGGGCAGGTGCGACACCTTGCCGTAGCAGCAGCCGTTGAAGAAGCAGCCCACGCGGGTGAGCGCCAGGCCGAAGGCAATCCAGGGCGCGGCCAGGTCAGCCACCACCCACTGGCCCATGCGGTGCTTGCGCGCGTAGGTGATGCCGAAGACCGCGGCGAAGATGAACCCGCCGTAGTAGGCCAGACCGCCCCGCCACACCTTGAAGACCGCGAGACAGTCACGCGGTGGGTGGCAGGTGTGCGCGGCCAGGTTGCACACGTAGTCCCAGCCGCACTCCGAGCTGGCGTTGCAATGGGCGACCTTGGCTTCGGTGGCGGCGACCTTGAAGTTGTCCACGCACAGGTTCACGTATTCGTGAAAATGGCCGTCGGCGATGACGTGCAAGACGCGCGACCCGACCACTGCCCAGAGAATGAGATCGATCCAGAGGTCGAAGATGCGACCGCGGTCGAGCCCAAGCTTGGGCGCTTCCCGCCGCATCATCCAAAGTCCGACCAGGAAGCTGAGCGCGAGCGCGGTGAAGTAGGCGGGCACGTCGAGCCGCCCCAGCCAGGGGATGTCGATCCCGAAGTCGATCAGGATCGGGCGCATCGTCGCCTCGCGCCTAGCGGCCGCCCCCCGCACCTTTGGCCGGCGCAGCTGCCCGGCGTCGGTCAAGCAGCATGTCGAGCGCCATGAGGCACACGCCCACCACCAGCGCGGCGTCGGCGACGTTGAAGGCAGGCCATTCGTGGCCGTGGTATTTCCACACGATGAAGTCGCTCACCCGCCCGGCGATAATGCGGTCGACGAGGTTTCCCACCGCGCCCCCGGCCACCAAGCCGAGTGCGAGGTGCAGGCGAGTTTGCCTGGGATCCGTGCGGCGCAGGTAGTGAAAGACCAGGCCGAGTGCCGCCAGAGCCATCAGCGACAGCAAGATTCGGCCTCCCGGCAGCTGCTGGAGCATCCCGAATGCGACGCCGGTGTTCTCCGAGTAGCGC
>PMLB01000255.1 GCA_003158735.1 Myxococcales bacterium
GAATTTCAATCAGTAGTGCTAGCGGTCGATTCCTCAGTCGCGGCACACGCCGCGCAGCTGCACCGGTCGACGGCGAGCTCGGAGCGCCAGGGCAGTCACCGTCAAGAGAACGAACGGGCCGGACGGGCGGTTGCCGGTGTTCCGGCCGATGTCGCAAGAACAGCCGCTCGATGTGCTCGCCTTGCTGACGCCGGCGTCAGGGACTGAGCCGGCCACGCTCTCGCTCGCAGGAGCGCCGCCAGTGGCCTTGCTCGTGCTGGTGATGCCACCTGTGCTGTTGCTGCTGCCTGCGGTCGTTGTGCCGACTGTGCCGCCGTTTTCCAACGAGCCCCCTGTGCCCGCGGTTGTCCCGGCCGTGGCAGTGGTTGCGCCCGCGGCATTGGTCCCGGCCTCGCCACCGACCCCGGCCCCGCCACCGACCCCGGCCCCGGTCCCGGTCCCGGCTCCGACCCCGGCCCCGGTCCCGGCTCCGGCCCCGGTCCCGGCCCCGCCACCGACGCCAGCAGCCCCGCTCGTGCCGCCGACCCCGCCGGTGCCGCCAGTGTGGCCCGCAGTCCCGCCCACGCCACCGGCCCCGCCGCCGCCCCCCGCGCCGCCGACGCCGCCATCGCCTGTCGCCCCGATTGAGTATTTCTTCGTCAGGCTGTTCTCAATGCTCACTCTGGTCGCATCGTCCAAGGGCTGGCTGTAGATGATCAGCTCGGAGATGTCGCCCTGCCAGGAGCGATCCTGGAAATTGCGATCCCTGGCTATTGTGTCGGCGGAGACGTTGGCCGTGGACACGATAGACAGCAAGCCCAGCTGGTCGAGGGGAAACTGGGTCGTCCTGCCGTCGACGGACTTTCCGTTCACATAGGTCTTTCCGTTGACCAGATACGGGGAAACCTCACTGAGGTTGCTGTTGTAGATGCAGCAGCCGTGCTCGGGGTGGAAAAAGGTCGGCAGGGCGTTCCCACCAATCCAGAATTTCGCCGACGTCCCGTAGTTGGGCAGCGTGGGCAAACAGGATGACGAGACCTTCGACAAGACAGCGAAAACCGTGCGAATCGTGGTGATCTGGGTGAAGTGAAACCCGGTGTACACGCCGCTGAAGCGCAACGTCGGCTGGCCATTGGCGGTGGCCACGGTTGGCGTGGCCTGGCCGAAAGCATCGTGGATGGGGTTGTTGGCCTTGCTGCTCAGGTCGGTCCACTGGGTGATTTGGCCGTTGCTCACGGTCATCGGACCGTCGGCCTTGACCCAAAGTTCGAGACCGTCGGTGGGAATCGTGCTGTCCTGCGCCTGAGCGGGTGCCAGGCTCAGCACGAGAAGGCTCAGTCCCAGAGCGACGCAGTAAAACACGCATTTCATGCAGACAGGCTAGTTGGAGCCTAGCTCGCATTCAAGCCAGGATATGTCTGGGCCTATGTCGAAAACTGCTTCGGCCGCTATTTGCAGAGCGCGTTCAAGGGCAAGGTTCGCGATGGTGTCGCTTTCGCGCGTGATCCGTGGCAGCGCTCGCAGCCGCTCAAGGTCGCGGATAACGTTGCCGAGGTGAGTGAGCCGAGCCACGACGACTGACTTGCTCACGGTCACGGCGCGCCGTCTCCTGCCCGGGCTGTCTGAGCAAGCAGGATCATCCGGTTGCGCTGTTCGTCATCGTCGGCTTCCCAGCGCGCGCGGCGCACGAAGTCCTCCACCGCAACCTGGTCTCGCTCGACCAACAAGCGGCCCGTGGTGATGACTTCCCACTTGAGCACAGGCGGCGCACTGCCCATGTCGATGACGTCCACGCCGACGCCGATTTCGCGACCAACGATGTCTATGACTCGCGTCCGTTCAAGGCCAAGTGCTGGATCGCAAAGCACAGCCAAGTCCACGTCCGAATCCGCCTTGCCGGCGCCCCTGGCCCTGGACCCGAAGGCCCAGCAGGCAACGATCCGACGTCCCTGCAAGGGGGCACTGGCCAGCACGGCCTTCACGGTGCGATCAATCAGCGGATCCACGCGGTCAATGTTAGCACGTCGTCATCGGGAGCCGCCGCGCAACTTGGGCTGCCTGGGCCGGTCTTCATGACGAAGCTGGCCGACCACGGCATGCACGTGTTCAAACTGAGCGACGCCGAGATCTCCCGAGACGCGCAGAATGCCTGACCAGCGCCTGGGCGCGATCGCGAACAGGTCGATGCTCCAGTGCGGCGTGCCGTGCGGCGCCATCTCCAGGAGCACAGGGGACGGCGCCGTCGTACTACGCTTGAGGCACGGGGGCAGTCCGATGGCCAGACACCTCAAACCAAGATTCCGACAACGATCGAGGAAACGCTGGCCAAACTGAAGCGCGATCCGGTCCATCCGGATCATCCGGATTCTGCACGAAGGACGAGAGGCGGGCGGTAGGGCTGCGCCACCCGAGGAAATGTGATGGCGAAGCCAAGCCGGCGCTCTCCAACGCATCGACATTCGCACAGTTGGGGACTCAATTCGCCTCACGAACGCCTCCGACCCAGACGGCCAAGCCGCTGGTTGGCGCCGGCGTCGCAGATGTCGCACTGTTACTCCCACCGCACGTTGTCGTTGCGGAGGATTTCTGCCACCATCAGCGCGGAAGGTGACAGGAACTATCGCAGTCTTGCCCCGTCTGGCCGTTGGCGGTGCCTAGGTCGCATTCTTCGCCGTACTCTGGCTGCAACTTTGCGTCGCCACAGTGGGGTCCAAGGCGGCAGTCTGAGGTACACTGATTGTAGCCGCCAAGGTTGTTCGCGGCTCCGTTGTCGCATTGTTCGCCGGGCGACACGACACCGTCGCCGCAGATGGGCACGCAGACACTCGGCAGATCGTTGAAGCCGCTCAAAGTTAGTTTGTAGGTCGAGCCGTTCCATGCCCGTTCCGCTTGAAACACGGCAATCTCGTACACCCCGTTGTTCGTCATGCCAAGATCGACCTTGCTCTGGGCGCCTGTGCAAGTCGAGACCACGCCCTGCGTCTTGCAGGCGGCGCCCTCAGTCGGGGTAACAGTGACAGTCCCGCCACCGGTGGCGTTGAGCACGATCTGTCCCTCGACCGGGGTATGAATGCCCCCCAAGTCCACCGCCAGCTTGCGATTGACGAAGACCCAGACATCATCGTCACCCGTGAAATCGAGCGTGTATTGCTTGCTCGTCGAATAGCTGAACCAGTAGCGCACCTCGCTGGTGAAGCTGAAGTTGTGCCGGGGCGGCGGCGTTCCTGGTTCAAAGGTCCAAGTGCCGCTATACATAGGCGGGGTCTCGCCGGGCGCATAGGCGGAGGTCGGCGTGATCATGCCCGGCACGTTGTCGAGAGGGAAAAAGAGTGGGTTGCCGTCAACATTCGTGGCCGTGGCCATGCAATGATTCGTTGCGCCGACGCGCCAGGGCGTGCATGTGGCGAAGCATGCCTGGTTCGCGGCGCGGGTGTAGAGGCCGAAGCAGCCATCGCTGCAGTCGGCGTTCATGCAAACTGAGACGTTGCTGTAGTTCACCCACTGTTGGTTGTCCTTCCACCAGTTCACGAAGCCGCCGTTGCCGTTGTTGTGCAGAAGGATGCTCGATACGTAGGTGGTGTTGGTTCCCGGCACGTCCCGGTACCAGTTGCTGAAGCTGGCCGCACTCGCAATGTGCCCGGCAGCCGGCGCGGTCGGCGAGAGGACCGGTTTGCCCTCGCCGTCGAGCGTGCCCTGAACCAGGCCGGCAACAGCTCCGTTGCTACCCATAATGGAGGCCGCGTAGAAATCGCCGCCCACGAGGAAGTCGCGGTAAGTGACCGGCACGATCATGGTATCAGCGTTGGAAGCGGGTTGAGTGCATTGGTAGCCGGGCTCCACCTTGCAAGTCGACGAGCAACCGTCGCCGTTGTTGGTGTTTCCATCGTCGCACTCTTCGTTGACCACCAACCCGTCGCCGCACTTCGGGGTGCAAGTGCCCGTGGCCGAGCTGCAGTTCGGCTCAAAGTGGCAGGTTGGCGAGCAACCATCGTTTGCCAGGGTGTTGCCGTCGTCGCAGGCCTCGAAGCCCTCGACCTTCCCGTCGCCGCACGTCGTCTGGAAACAGCTCAGGGGAGTGCCGGTACAGGCCCAGCCGGGATTCCACTTGCAGGTAGCGGAGCATGCCTGCGACATGTTCGTCGCCTTGACGCCGGGATCGCATTGTTCCATCGGCGCGAGCACTATGCCGTCGCCGCAATCTGGTACGCAGGGGGCGTTGACCAGGGGACAGGCATATCCAGTCTCGATCGTGCACGTCGACGAGCAGCCATCACCGCTCTTTGTGTTGCCGTCGTCGCACGCCTCGCTACCGTCGATCTTGCCATTGCCGCATTGGCTTAGGACTATCGGAGCGTCGGGAGCGGGCGGCGCCTCCATCGCCGCATCGAGCGGGGGAGTCACCTCAACTGAGCTGGGGAGATCGCGAGTGGTTGCCAGATCTGGCGAAACCGCAGCGTCGCCGGAACTGGCCGTCCCTCCAGTTTCCACCGTCCCATCGGCTGCCGTGCCGCCCGCGTCGACGCCCAGCCCCCCATCCCCACCCGGTCCAGCGGAGCCGTCGTTGCCGCCTGTCGCGATGGCAGCGTCTGGCGGGCTGGCAGTGTCGCCGCCGCTTCCAACCGCGCCAGCGTCGGGCACCGCCGGAGGTTCGATGGGGCCGTCAGGCAGCGCTCGCAGTTGACTGGCGTCGAAGGTACACCCCGCTGCCAGCGCGGCGATCACGCAGAGACCAGAGATGTTGAAACGGGCAGACAACGGAGAGTGAGCTTTCATGGTCAGCACCTCACGGTTGCAAAACATGTCCTTGGTTGAACCGACCACTGTGTCTAGGATCCGGATGGGTACACGATCTGAATGCCGTTGACCGGCGCGCGCAGATACATAGACCCCCGTGTCGACGAAACCGGCGTCGCAGTCAAAGTGAAGATGGTTCCAGTCACGTTCCTAAACACGACGTAGTTGCCCGCGCCTGCTTCGGGCGCCAGCGTGTATCCTGAGAAGGATGTGACTAGCGGCGGTTCCGTCTGTACCACGGTATGTGTCGTCGAGCCGATCGTGTATTGGTAGATGCGCGTCTCCACCAAATGCATGTCTCCGAAGCAATACACGTAGACGTCGTATCCACTGCTCATCGGGCTGGCCAAACCAGTCACATTGATCGTCGCTGGCTGGGCAGTCGCCCCGGGATCGAGGTAGCCATTCATCATGCGCACGTCGCCAGGGGAGTCGGTCCAGGCGAGGCTCCAAGTGCCTTGCGCCGTGCTCGCCACAGGCACGTTCCAGGTAACGGACGCGGAGCTGTTGGTGCCATCTGCCAGCACCAGCGATGATCGCGTACCTGTGTTGCTTGCGGCGCCGTTCCAATGCGTGGCCGACTTCACCCCTGCGGATTCGGTGGCGGCCATCACGACCGTCCCAGTAGTGTAGGGCGGCTCTCCCCCCACAAAGTCAATGCTGATGATTATTGGCGCGATTGCACCGTCTGTCGCCGTTCCGCCTGTTCCAGTGCCACCTGTTCCTTGACTAGTGCCTCCGGTAGCTGAACCACCCGTTACTGTGCCACCGAGGTTCGTCGTGCCGCCGGTGCCTGACCCGCCGCCGGTGCCGGAGCCGCCACCCGCATCCACGCTGGCGCTTCCGCCCGTACCGAAACCGCCGCCAGTACCACCGATAGGGACATCCGGCTGAGTGCCAGGGGAGTCCGCCACCCCGGCATCATCCCCGCTGCTAGTGGCGTCCGACCCGCTGCTGCCGCCGCCACCGACGCCGCCAGTGCCGCCCGCACCGCCACCTGAGCCACCGATGGGGACGTCTGGCTGCGTGACAGGGGCATCCGGCCCGCCGGCATCAACTCCGCCGCCACCGACGCCGCCGGTGCTGCCTGCATCGCCACCCGAGCCACTGATGGGGACATCTGGCTGCGCGACAGGGGCGTCTAGTACACCGGCGTCAGCACGGCCGCCAGTGCCGCCCAACCCGCTGCTACCCCCGATTCCGCCACTGGTGATGCCACCGACGCCGCCGATTCCGCCTCCACCGCTGGTTGCATCCATGCCCCCAACCCCGCCTGTTTCGACCGAGCCGTCGTTGCCGCCTGTCGCGATGGCAGCGTCTAGTGGGTTGGCGGTGTCGCCGCCACTTCCAGCCGCGCCTGCGTCGGGCACCGCCGAAGGCTCGACAGCGCCGTCAGGGAGCGCTCGCAGTTGACTGGCGTCGAAGGTACATCCCGCACCCAACGCTGCGATCAGGCAGAGACCCGAGATGTTGAAACGTGCAAACGAGTCAGACAGCGCTTTCATGGCTAGTATTTCATGGTTGCGACGAAGCCGGTCGCGCCACCCGCCATCGGCGCCGCACTCACGGGTCTGCCCTCAAAATAGAACAGCACGCCGGTGGTCACGGCGGCGGCGGCGGTCAGACCCCAGAACACGTTGGCCATGGTCTGGCGCGAACTGACCGAATCGATGTCGCTCTGACTACAACCGGGTCTGGAAAGGTTCCCGGCGCCGCATGAACTCCTCAGGCTGTCGAATTTGGACTGCATCAATACTCCGGCGGTGACGGCGCCCGCCGCCAACAACACCGTCGAGCCGGCTGCCACCCAGGTCCATTTCCTGCCCAGCCACCAACCCTCGCTCGCGCCGCTGGACGGTGGCGCAGCCTGCAGGTCGAAGCCCGGGGCAGCCTTGGGCGCCGGGGCGGCCACGGGAGCCGCCAGAGAAGGCATTCGCATGGTCACCGTGCTCACCGAACCCGCCGTCACATCCACATCCTCAAGCGCTGGGGCAGTGCTCGCATGCTTGGCCGTGACTTGGTGGCGGCCAGGAGTGGCCCAGATCGGGTCGGGCAGGGGTGCCAGCCCCACGCCCCTACCGTCGACGCTCACCTCCGCGCCAGCCGTCTCGCAGTCGATCTGGATTCGTCCCAGCTTCTTCTGGAGCTGGGCCACGGACGTGCGCGCGTCAGCGATCATATCGGGCGACGCCTCGGCGGCGCCTGCCAAGAATCTCTCGAAAGCCTCCAGGGCCTCGACGGGCCTGCTGAGATCGCGATTACATTGGCCTATGTTGAACATCAGCTTCGGCGATGCGTATGCGGCGTAAGCCGCGTTGAACTTTTCCAGCGCCTCGGCGACGTCGCCCTGCTGGTAGAGTTTCGTGCCTTGGCCCAGCAGTGCCTGCGCCTGCGCCTTGGCCTGTGGATCGGCAGTCAGCGGCGAGGTCTGCGCAAGAATCGCTAGCAGGACTAGGCAGGTTGCGTGCATGGTCACAGCTCCTCAAACAGTCTCTTCTTGGCCTTGCGCCGTGGGGGCGCGGTGGTTTTCGGGGGCTTGCCAGACTCCCCGTCGGTGAAAGGGTCGACCCACTTCTGGTGCTTCGCTCGGGTGGACGTAGGCTTGCTTCCGGCTGGTTTGGCTTCCGTGGCTTCCGGTGCGACTACGGAAGGTGCTGGCGGCTGCGGCATTGGTGCAACCACGGGTTGGGCCGTGCTGGTGATCGTCGGTTTGGGAGCCGAGCTTGAACGGAACAACAGGAACGCCCCGAGCAACAGGAGCGCCCCGGCTGCTGCAGCGATGGCATAGATCGGCTTGATCCGACTCAACTGTACCGTCGCTGACCGCGCCAGTTCTTTGGCGCGCGCCACGATGGCATGAATTGCGCGGCCACCATTCTCTGGTGCCGCGCGATCCGCGTCGGCCTTACGCGCATCCTTCGGTGTTCGCGCGGCGGGCTGCCTCACGGGTGTCAGCGGAATCTGCGTCGCGCTGTACCCGATGGTTGCGTTGGTCGGCGGCGTGATCGATGACACCATAACCGGCGCCGGTGTCGCATCGGCGGGCCTGCCAAAGGCGGCAGATTCAAGCTCGCGCGCGAATTCTCGCATCGACGAGAACCGCTCCGCCGGCTTCTTGCGCAGCGCTCGCCGCAACGCCGTCTCCACGGCCGGCGCCAGGCCCGGCACTCGTGGTGCCAGCGGATGTGGGTCCAGATTGATGATCTGGTACAGAAGGGCAGCCGTCTCGTCCGCCACGAACGGACCGCGACCCAGCAGCATTTCCCAGGCGATGCAGGCCAGCGCCCACTAGTCAGCACGGTGATCGATGTCATCGATCATGCCGGTGGCCTGCTCGGGCGACATGTAGTTCGGCGTACCCATAACCGCCGATGCGCTTGTCAGTTGCGTGCGCGCCGCCTTCATCTTGGAAATGCCGAAGTCGAGCACTTTCACGAAATCGGGTTCACCGGGAATCTGCACCAGAAACACGTTCCCAGGTTTGAGATCGCGGTGAACGACGCCCTGATCGTGTGCGGCATTCAACGCCGAGGCGACTTGCCTGACCACGTGGACAACCGCCTCAATGGGCATGCGACCCACTCGACGCAGGCGGTGGTCGAGATCTTCCCCTTCGAGATACTCCATGACCAGGTAGGGCTCGCCGGATTCCGCAGTGCCGAAATCGATGACAGTCACCAGGTGGGGGTGCCCGAGGTGCGATGTGATTTCGGCCTCGCGATGGAATCGCGCCAAGGCCTCGCGATTGGCAGCCAGGTCGCGCGACATCAACTTGATAGCCACGCGTTTGTTGAGGCGAAGCTGCACGGCCTCGTACACAGCACCCATGCCGCCCTCGCCGACAAGGCGCGTGATGCGGTACGCGCCCTCGAGCACGGTGCCCACAAGCGCGTCCATGCGAGGCTCAGGCTGCAAGGCGGATCTCCTCCCGCAATGGGAACCTCGGAAGGGTGCCCATGCCTGCCAGATCAAGTTTCGTTGTGGTCACGCGCACCAGCTTTTCACGTCAATGATGCACAAAATACAGACATCCAGCGTAGACCCTGGGCTGATTTCCGTCAAACGGCCTTCCGTTGCTTCGCGCGCCTGTCTCTGATGCTGGCTCATGGGTTGGCACCTACCAATGCGACGTCGCCTCTCACTTGCGCGCGGCTGGCGGCGCAGCTCGGCGCAGTCAGTGGTGGGCTGGATGGCGAAGTGGTATCTTGAGAACATGACCTTCACGGTCGACGTGCCGGATACGATGCTGAGGGCGCTCGACGTCTCGCCTGCCGAGGCCTCCGCCAAACTGCGCCTGGCTGCGGCCATGAAGTTCTACGAATTGGGTGAACTGTCATCCGGCGCCGCTGCCGAGTTGGCCGGGATCCCGAAGCCAGTATTCTTGACCAGGCTGGCCGACTTCGGCATCGATGCGTTTCGCATGAAGCCAGAGGAATTGGACCAGGACATCGAGTCTCTCCGGCGTCATGAAGGCGGCTGAGTACATCTCGAATACCTCGCCGCTCCAGTATCTGCATCAAATCGGCGAGCTTGAGCTTCTTCCCAGGTTGTTTCGCCACATCGTGGTCCCTGGTGCGGTGGAAACCGAGTTGGCGGCGGGGCGGGCACTCGGCCACGCTTTGCCCGATGTCGGCGCGCTCACCTGGGTGGATGTCCGTCGTGACATCCACGCGCCACGCACCATTCTTGCCCACGGCGACCTCGGGGCCGGAGAGCGGGAGGTTTTGTGGCTGGCCACTGCAATCCCAGGAAGTATGGTTTTCCTCGACGACAGCGACGCCCGCCGGGCAGCACTCGCGCTCAGTATTCCCGTTTCCGGAACGCTCGGCATCCTGCTCTTCGCCAAACAGAAGGGCATGATCGGTCTTGTCCGACCGCTGCTTGACCTTCTTGAGGCCGCGAGGTTTCGCATGTCGCCGAGACTGCGAGGTTCGGTTCTCGACCGGGCGGGCGAAAGCGCCTGATCGACGGTATGCTGATCGGCGTCGCCAGTGGCGCCCTGTAGTTCGCGTGCTCTGAGGGCGACCGCAGGTAGCGCAGGGTTGGGCTTCCGTTCGTGCCCATCTTCCTCCATGATGGGGCCCGGCCTGCCATGAAAGTCGAGCAAATCACCATCTTCCTGGAAAACCAGTCCGGCCGATTGGCCGACGTGGCCAGCATACTGGCCGCCGCGGGGGTGAACATCCGCGCGCTGTCGCTGGCCGATTCCGCCGATTTCGGCATCCTTCGTCTCATCGTCCATGACACCGAAAAGGCCAGCGCGGTGCTCAAGGCCGAAGGCTTCACCGTGGCCAAGACCGAGGTCGTGGGCGTTCAGGTACCCGACCGGCCGGGCGGGCTGGCCGAGATTCTCAACGCGATGAAGGCCAACCAGGTCAACGTCGAGTACATGTACGCCTTCGTGCACAAGTCAGCCGTTGACGCCACCATCATTTTCCGCTTCAACGATCTGGAGAAGGGCATCGCTTGCCTGCAGCAGGCCGGAATCAAGATTCTGCGGGGCGAGGATGTCTACTCCATCTGAGCCTCAACGTAGCAGCAGGGAGCCAAACCGCATGAAGACATCAGGATTTGTTGCCAGCCTTGTCTTGACGACCCTCCTGGGCGCGGGCGCGCTACAGGCCAAGGGGCCCAGCATTAAGATCGGCGCCATCTTCAGCAAGACCGGCCCGGCGGCCAACCTGGGCGGCCCGGAAGCCCGGACCCTGGAGATGCTGGTTCAGGAGGCCAACAAGAAGGGCGGGTTGGCCGGCAGCCCCATCGAGTTGATCATCAAAGACTCGGGCAGCAGCCCTGAAAAGGCGATCTCCTTTGCCAAGCAGCTCATCGAGGAAGACAAGGTTTTCGCCATCATCGGTCCTTCCACCAGCGGCGAAACCCTGAAGATCAAGGCCATCGCCGAGGAGGGCAAGACCATCCTGCTGTCCTGTGCGGCAGCCGAGGCCATCGTGAGTCCGGTGGCCAGCTACGTGTTCAAGGTGGCGCCCAGCGACAGCCACGCCGCCCGCCGCATCTTCGAGCAGATGAAGAAGATGGGCCTCTCCAAGATCGGTCTGCTTTCGAGCAACACCGGTTTTGGCAAGGCCGGCAAGGAACAGGTGGAGAAGCTGGCCCCCGGCTTCGGCATCCAGATCGTGGCCAACGAGGTGTACGAGAAGGAAGCCACCGACTTGACCGCTGTGGTGACCAAGCTGAAGGCGGCCAACGTGCAGGCGTTCATCAACTGGTCCATCGAGCCGGCGCAAGCCATCGTGATCAAGAACGCGCGCCAGGTCGGCCTTTCCGTGCCCATCTTCCAGAGCCACGGCTTTGGCAACATCCAGTATGCCAAGGCCGCCGGGCCCGCCGCCGAGGGCGTGATTTTTCCTGCCAGCCGTCTGTTGGTGGCCGACAGCCTCCCGGCCAGCGACAAGCAGAAGCCCGTGCTGCTCAAGTACAAGCAGAGCTACGAGGCGCTGTACAAAGAGGATGCCAGCACCTTTGGCGGCCACGCCCACGATGCCCTGTTGCTCCTGGGCAAGGCGCTGGAGAAGGCCGGCGCTCTCGACAAGGAGAAAGTGCGTGCCGCGCTGGAAAGTCTGCAGGGCGTGGTGGGCACGGCCGGAGTCTTCAACTTCTCGGCCCGCGATCACGGCGGCCTGGGCATGGACGCCTTCGAGATGCAGACGGTGAAGAACGGCAAGTTCGTCGTGTACAGCGACACGGCCGCCAAGAAGTAGCGAAGACTCGCGCGGACCGGTCCCCAAATGACTGATCGTGATGTGCGAACTGGGACATCGGGGATGAGCCTGAATCGCACGGTCCTCGCGCCCGGATTTCCGCGGGTTTGCCCCGGATTTCACCACAGAGGGCACAGAGATCACAGAGACGGATCGGAAGGAAAGAAGGGTTCGGATCCGGATCTGGAACCCTTTCTTTCCGGCCTCTGTGGCCTCTGTGCTCTCTGTGGTGAGACTCCGGAGCGCGTCGTCGGCGGTCAAATCGCGAAAGAATCGCGGACCGGCACAGGCGCATGAGTCTCGCTCTTCTCTTTCAGTACCTGGTGGCCGGCATCACCTACGGCACGATCTACGCGATAGTCGCCATCGGCTTCAACATCATCTACAACACCACCGGCATCATCAACTTCGCCCAGGGCGAGTTCGTCATGCTGGGCGGAATGATCGGGGTGACCTTGCACGCCTTCGTGCCGGTCCCGCTGGCCATCGCGGGCGCTGTGCTGGTCACCATGCTGGCCGGGGCGCTGATTGAAATGGTGTTCATTCGCTGGCTGCGCCGGCCGTCGGTGTTGCGCCTCATCATCATCACCATCGGACTGTCCATCGCGATTCGCGAGCTGGCGCTGCTGCTGTGGGGCGAGGGCGTGCGCGCCTTGCCCTATTTCACCGGCACGGCCGTGACCTCCTTTTCCGTGGGCGATGTTCACATCTCGCCCCAGGTCTTGTGGGTGCTCGGCATCTCGGCCGTGATGGTGGCCGCGCTCAACTTCTTCTTCTCACGCACGCTGCTGGGCCGGCAGATGCGCGCCTGTGCCTGCAACCGCGAAGCCGCGCAGCTGTGCGGGATCAGCGCCAAGAACATGGTGACCTTGTCCTTCGTGCTGAGCGCGGGGA
>PMLB01000111.1 GCA_003158735.1 Myxococcales bacterium
CCGAACGCTGTGTTGCTTGACAGCGGCGGGTCGGCTACGCAGAATGCGACCCTTTCCAAATGGCCAACATCAAGTCAGCGCAGAAGAAGAATCGACAGCGCATCACGCACCAGGCGCGCAACACGGCCCACAAGTCGGCGATGCGCACGGCAGTGAAGAAGTTGCGAGCCGCGGTTGCGGCCAAGGATGCAAAGCAAGCGGGTGAGTTGCTCAAGTCGGCGACCTCTCTCATCAGCCGGCTCGGTGGGCGGGGCGTGATCAAGAAGCGCACCAGCTCACGCCACGTATCGCGGCTGACGGTCGCGGTCAACGCGTTGGCCAAGTAGTCGGGCGGCGGGCGCCGAGTCGCGGCTTGCCGCAGGCACATCTTGCAGCTGTCGAAGTTGGCCTCAGGCTGCCCACAATCATGGCGCAGATCGGCCAGCGTGAGCGGTAGCGGTAGCGTGAGCGACCTGCGGGCAGCGGCTAGCGTGGGCGGCTGCTGTGAGCGCGACGGGCGAGCGCGAAGCGCGAGCGGTGGGCAGGGTGGGTTTGTCCGTCCCGAAGCCCCCTTGCGGGGTGAGCGGGGCAGAGACAGTGAGCGTGAGCGACCCGCGATCCGCGGGCCGGCCTTGCGGCCGACCCGGAATCTTCCGAGAGACTTTGGCTAGTTTCCAGTCACCAGCNNTGACGAAGTACTCTTTGACCGCATCGGCGCGCTTCTGCGACAGCTCCTTGTTGTACTCGTCCTTGCCGACGTTATCGGTATGACCGCTTATCTCGATCCTGGTGTCTGGGTAGTCACTGAGGACCTGGACGGCCCTGTCGAGCACGTCGTAGGACTTCTTGGTGAGGTTGGCGGAATTCGTCTTGAAGGTGATCCCTTCGATGACGCCGGTGAACTTCTTCAACGCGGCGGGCACCTCGTCCGGACAGCCATCCTCATCCTGGTAGCCGTTGAAGGTTTCGGGCTCGTTCGGGCACTTGTCGATGTTGTCGGGGATGCCGTCGCCGTCGGTGTCCTTGGGCGGCGGGCAGCCGTTCTTGGCAGGATCATCGTTCTTGGGGCCCGGCTCGGTCGGGCAGGCGTCGTTGACGTCGAGGATGCCGTCGCCGTCGGTGTCCTTGGGCAGCGGGCAGCCATTCTTCTTCGGATCGCTGTTTCTGGGGCCCGGCTCGGTCGGGCAGGCGTCGCTTGAGTCGGGGATGCCGTCGCCGTCGGTGTCTGCGGGCGGCGGGGGCGGCGGGGGTTGCGGGGCCGGCGGAGGAAGAGGCCGAGTTCCGCCGAACGCCAGGTATGCAGACACCAGGATCTCATAGTCGGGGCCATGGTAGTACCTCTCGCCGGAGCCTGTGCCGGATACAAACGCGGCGGGGGGGAACATGATGCGGCCGTCGAGGCGCAGCCCGAAATAGTCCACCAGCGGGAACTTCGAGCCCACGCCAAGGTGGAACACGTCATCGGTGTCATTGAAAGGGACTCCGTGCGGGCCGGGGTGGCTATGGGAGATCTCCGACAGGGCGCCCCAGCCGACGAGGGCGAAAGGCCGCACATAGCCGGTGTGGATGAAGTTCCCGATCACCTGGCCGCGGTAGCCAATAATGATCTGGCGCGTGCCCCCGTTGGCATCGTTGAAGCGCGTGTGAGTGGGCGAGATCATGGCTTCGAATTCGACGCCCACCCAGGGAATGATGTTGTAGGTCAGGCGCAGACCGAAAGCCCCGCCCAAATCAGGCGAATAGCCTTCGGGAGAACCCACGTAGCGGCCGAGTCCGCTCTGCTTGTCGTAGAAATGGAGGCCACCAAAGATCCCGATCTCGTACGGCTGATCTATTGGCGTTTCGTCGGCGGCTGCTTGGCTTGGCGGGCTGGCCTCGGCGGCCAGCGCCCGCGGGGATGCGACCCCGGCCAAGGCTGCCAGCAACCCTGCGGTCAGGACACTCGACTTCAGCAACACCGTGTTTGCTCGACTCTTCATGCGATTCCCTCCTTTTCAAGAACGCGATTGTCTGGATCCCGCGCAGCCCTCGTTTCGGCATACGACGCGGAAGCCTCATGCTTCTCTAATCGCCGAACCGTACGATGCGCCACGATCGATTGCGCGTCAACGGTGCGATGTGTTTTCCCTTTCAAGCACTTCCTGGGCGCCGAGGGGCGGCTTCCTCTGCCAACTGGCGCACCAGGCGGGTTAGCTGAACTTCAGGATCCACGCGTGACGATTTGAAGGCGCGGTCGGCCTGGTACAGGCGTTCGAAGCTGCGGCGAAGGGCAGCCACCGACATGCGCCGCGCGGGAACCAGCACGTCGTCGAGAAAGAAGGGCGGCAGCCCCACCGCAGCGGCCATTTCTGCCCGCGGAACGTTGGCGGCGGCCAGTTCCTTGGCGCGCCAGGTTTGGCGAAGTTGGCGTAACAACATGGCTTGGATGCGCAAGGGTGCCTCGCGGTTACGAAGCATGTTGGTGACCAGATCGAGCGCCCGTCGTGGGTCGCCCGTGCCGATGGCCTTGGTCAGCTCGAACACGTTCCGCTCGCGCGATTCCGGCACCAGCTCTTCGACCTGGGCTGGGGTGATGCGACCGCCTTTGCCAGCATAGATTTCCAGTTGCTCCAGGGTTTGCATCAGGCGGCCCAGATCGGGGCCGGCCGCGCTGGCCAGGGCCTCGGCCGCATCGTTGTCGATGGCCATGCCGCGGGTCTTGGCTTCGCGGGCGATGAACGGGCCCAACTCGCGATCCTTGAGCCGCGCAAACTCGTGCAGGTAGCCGGCGCGGCGTAACGCCAGAAAGGCGCGCAGGCGACCGTCGACCTTTTCGGCCAAGAGCACCAGGCAGGTGCTGGGATTGGGATGGGCGGCATACGCAGTCAGCGGTTCCATGGCGTCAGCCTTCACCTGCTCCAGGCCGCGGGCGATCACCAGACGTTGTTTGGCGAACATGGGCAGGGTGCGGGCTGCCGCCAGAACCTCGACCAGCGCGACCTCCTTCAGATCGAAGAGTTCGCAGTTGAGCCCCGATGTGTCTCCCGCCGAGGCGCCCAGGATCTTGCGGCGCAAAGCCCCCACGCAGCGGTCGACGAGAAAGCGCTCAGGACCGTGCAGACAGTACAGGGGCGCAATCTCACCGCGCTCGATGGCGCGCAGCAGATCGGGATCTTCCCGCGCAGGCACGCGATGGGTCTACCACATCCGTGCTACCTCAAGAGACGGATGCTGTCGCCCTCGACGAAGTAGATGAGAGGCGGATCGATGCGGCCATGGTCAGGGCCAAAACGGATGTCGCCGGTCATCCCCTCGAAGCGCCCGCTTCCCACCAGGCGCAGGACATCGGCGCGGGTGCGCGCGCCGCGATCGACAGCCCCACGCAGGATGGCCAAGCCGTCGTACCCATAGGCGTCAACCGCCGTGGGGTTGGTGCCATAGGCTTCGCGGAAGCGGGCGACGAAGTTCCCACTGCGCGCATCTTCGGCTGGGTAGTAGCCAGGGCAAAGCATGGCGCCCTGCACGTAGCGTTCGGCATTGCGGAGCAGTTTCTGGGAAAGGCTCAGGGCGGTGGAGAGCAAGAGCACCTCACGCCGGCCGGCGGTTGGCGCGGTGGCCGAGGAAGGAGCAGCCAGCAGGCGCGGCCGGCGCGGCCAGATGTCAGCCACGGCCAAAGCCGGCCCGATGAGTTCCAGACGAGTGGCCTCGTCGGGCACGAACAGGGCATCGAAGCCGATCTTGCGCAGCTCGCTTACCTGCGCGGAGAACGACGTGGCACCTGCGACGTAGGTGATGTGCGCGACCAGCGCGCCGCCTCCGGCTACCACGGCAATCTTGAAGGCGCCGGCCAGACGCTTGCCCGAGGGGCTGTCCGGCCCCAATACCACGAAGCGGCGCGCGCCCAGTGCCAGCGCCCGCTGCGCCAGCGCAATGGCGCGTGACTCGGGCGCGTGGATGAGTTGGAACGCGGTGGTGCGGGCGCCCGGCGAGTGGTCGTCGAGCAGCAGGAAGGGCACGCCGTCGCGCGCAGCCAGTTCGATGCCACGCGGGTTGGGCGCGCCTAGCAGGCCGATGACCGACTCTTCACGCGAAAGCGACCAGGCCGCGCCGCCCACGCCCGCGCTCCCGGCGCGCTCGGCAGGGGCGTCGGAATCGCGCACCATGAGCTGATACGAAGACGGGTCGCCCGAGGCCGTGGGCTCAGCCATCACCAGCATCGCCCCGCGCAGCACGACCTCGCCCAGACGGGCTTGCGCTCCTGACTGGGGAACCGCTAGGCCCAGCCGTAGCGGATCCACCGATGCCGCCGCTTGCAGGCCCGGGTCAAGACCCAGGTTGCGCCGAATGAGGCCGACGTCTTGCTCCAGCCGGACGGCGCTGGCTTCGTCTCCGCGCGCGCGCAATGCGGCCACCGCGTGCGCCCCCAGCACGGCGCGCACGAACGGGGCGCGAGGAACGCTCAGAGCGGAAAGCGCGGCCTCGCCGGGGATCTTCTCGGCCACCTCCTCGGCGCGGCGGCGCGCATAGGCGCGTTCATGCTCGCGTGCTTCGTCGACGCTGCGATACTGATCCCACTGCTCGATGGCAGCCACCGGATCTCCGGTCTCGGCCAGGGCCTCGGCCGCAGCGGCGCGCAGAAGGAGTGGGGCCTCGGCGTCGCTCAGGCTTCCGATGCGGGGCGGTCCCGAGGCGAGAAACGGACGCAAGAGCGTCACGGCCAGCACGTGGTTACCCAGTCGACCGTAGGCGATTCCTAGAAGGAAGTCGAAGTCGGGCGTTCGTGCGCCCGTATCGGCCTTCTCCAGCGTGGTCTTGGCCCCGGCCGCGTCGCCGGATGCAAGCTGAGCGCGCGCCAGAAGGGCAAGCGCAGCCGGACGCTGACGATGGTCCGGATGGTTGGCCAGAAAGGCTTCCAGGGCGGCGCGCGCAGCGGTTGGATCTGCCGCGAAAGCCTTGCTGGCCGCCGTCCGAAAATCCGCGTCGCCACCGCGATCCTCGCGCGCGAGGCGCACCTCCGCTGCGCCCGAGTCGGGCAGTCGCTCGCCGGTCAGCGGAACTTCATCCTGGCGCGTCTGCACCTGCCTGGTGGCGCAGCCAGTGAGCAGGAAGGCGGCGAGCACTCCGATGCGCATGGGCTGGGTTCTACGCCAGTCGGGGGCCTGAGTCGACTGAACTGGGGCGATGGATCTCCACCCCGCGCCCCCGCGCGATCCGCAGACCGCGCGGGGGCTGGCCGCCCATGTTGCATGGGCTGAAGCGGGCTTGGCTCTCGTAAGCCCGCTGCGGGGAGGTGCAGAACCGTTTCCGGGTTCCACACCAAGTCTTCAGATTCTTCGGACGCCGGCTAGTTTTGCCGGAGCGGACGTCGGGTCCGCACTCTTGCTTCCTCTTCGGATAGACCCTCGGATGCCATCACCGCGCGAAGCTTCTTCACCTCTTCGGGGCTCAGGCGGGACAAGTTAGCTTCCCTTCCCTCGTTGGTTGCGTCGTTCCAGTCAACCGTTCCCGGACGGATGTGCCGTAGCTGCATCGGTCTCCCTCCATCATTCTCTTTCGGTGGCGCCTTTGATCAGGTTCGCGACCTCGCATTCCCAACCTTCATCAACCAGAAGGTATTCCCGAAACTCACGCTCGAATTGTCCCAGATATGTCCGGGGTGGGACAGAAGAAACGCGTGACGCGGCGGGTCCCGAATCTCCGACATCTGCCGCGTCCAGCCCCACGTGTGTTATGAACCCGGCGATGCGCATTTCAAAGACTCTAATCCCGACGCTGAAAGAGGCCCCTGCCGAGGCTGAGGTGCCCTCCCACATCTTGATGGTGCGCGGCGGATACCTGCGCAAACTCGCTGCCGGCATCTATTCGTTCTTGCCGCTCGGCTGGCGCGTTGTGCAGAAAATTTCGCGCATTATTCGCGAGGAGATGAACCGCACTGGGGCGCAGGAGGTGTTTCTGCCCGCGGTCATTCCGGGCGAGCTGTGGCAGGAATCTGGGCGCTGGGATCACTACGGCGACCAACTGCTGCGCTTCAAGGATCGCAAGGGCGCGGACTTCGTCATCGGTCCCACCCACGAAGAAGTGATCGTGGATCTGGTCCGCCACGACGTGCGGAGCTATCGGCAGTTGCCGCTCACCCTGTTCCAGATCCAAACCAAGTTCCGAGACGAGCTGCGCGCGCGCGCCGGCCTGATGCGCGGGCGCGAGTTCATCATGAAGGACGCCTACTCGTTCCACACCAGCGAGGAAGATGCCTTGCGCGAGTACAAGAAAATGTACGACGCCTACACTCGCATCTTCACCCGTTGCGGACTCGCCTTTCGCGCGGTCGAGGCCGACACCGGCGCCATCGGCGGTTCGCAGTCGCACGAGTTCCAGGTGCTGACCGAGACCGGCGAAGACGCCATCCTGGCTTGCGACAAGTGCGACTACGCCGCCAATGTCGAAGAAGCCAAGGCGCGCTCGGCTGCCACGGCACCGGCGGGGGAGCCGGTTGCTGCCGTCGAGAAAGTGGCGACGCCAGGCAAACGCACCATCGAGGAGGTTTCGACCTTCCTGGGTTGCAAACCGCAGGACCTGGTCAAGACGCTCATCTACCTGGCCGACGGAAAGCCAGTGGCCGTGCTGGTGCGCGGGGATCGATCTGCCAACGACGTCAAGGTAAAGCGCGTCCTGGGCTGCACCGAGTTGGTGCTGGCAGCGGACAAGGCAGTCGAGGAAATCACCGCGGCTCCCGTCGGCTTTGCCGGCCCGGTGGGGCTGCGCATTCCCATCTACTGCGACCACGAAGTGTGCGCGCTGCCGTCCTTTGTGTGTGGTGCCAACGTCGCGGACATGCACCTGCGCAACGTGGTTTTCCAGCGCGATTTCTCACCCACCCAATGCGGCGACTTCCGCCAAGCGGCACTGGGCGACGCATGCCCGCGCTGTGACGGCGGGCATTTCATCGGCTACCGCGGCATCGAGGTGGGACAGGTGTTCTTCCTGGGCACCAAGTATTCGGCGCCCATGAAGTGCAACTTCCTCGACACCGACGGCAAGGAGAAGCCGATGGTGATGGGTTGCTACGGCATCGGCGTGACCCGCATCGCGGCCGCGGCCATCGAGCAGAACCACGACGCCGATGGCATCATTTGGCCCGTGCCCATCGCGCCCTTCGAGGTCAGCCTGCTTTCGTTGCAAGTGAGCGACCCGCAGGTGACCGCGGTAGCCGAGCGCCTGCACGACGAACTGCAGAAGGCGGGCGTGGACGTGCTGTTCGACGATCGCGACGAGCGACCAGGCGTGAAGTTCAAGGACGCGGATCTCATTGGCATGCCGTACCGGATCACCGTGGGAAAGAAAGGCGTGGCCGAGGGCGTGGTCGAGCTCAAGGCGCGACGTGCGCCCGAGGTGTTGAAGGTGAAGATCGAGGACGTCGTGCGCGTGGTCGTGGAGAAGGTCGAGCGCGAGCGGGCAGGGGGGCTGGCGTGAGCGCAAGCGCGATTCCCGCGCGCGAGCGCGTGATCGTCGCGCTGGATGTGCCTGACCTGAAGGCGGCCGGCGATTTCCTCGACCGGCTGGAGGGCCAGCCGGCTTTCTACAAGGTGGGCCTGGAGCTCTTCGTGGCCGAGGGTGTGCCAGCCATCGAGGCGGTGCGCAGCCGCGGCGGGAAAGTCTTTCTCGATCTCAAGCTACACGACATTCCCGAAACCGTGGCGCGCGCGGTGTCCTCGGCCATGGCCCTGGGCGCCGAGTTGCTGACCCTGCACACCGCGGGCGGCCTGGCCATGATGAAACGGGCGGCGCAGGCGGCGCAGGGGCGGGCCAAGCTGCTGGGCGTGACCGTGCTGACCAGCCTGGCCGAAGACGATCTGCGCGCCGACGGCATTGCCGGCAGCATGCGCGAAGCGGTAGTGCGGAGGGCGAAGCTGGCCGTGCAGGCCGGGATCGCCGGCGTGGTGTGCTCGCCGCAGGAAGTGGCTGACGTGCGCCAAGCGTGTCCGTCGCTGTTGCTGGTGGTGCCTGGGGTGCGACCCGCTGGTGCTGATGTCGGCGATCAGAAGCGCGTGGCCACGCCGACTTCGGCCATCGCGGCCGGCGCAGACTATCTGGTCGTGGGCCGACCCATTCGCGACGCCGCCAACCCGGCCGTGGCATTTGCTGCCTTGGTCGCTGAAGTCGCAGCGGCCGGAAAGTAGGCGCGTGGCGGAGGAGCGATCGTCGCGGGTGGTGTTCGGTGTTCGGCCGGTCGAGGAGCTGTGCCGGGCGCGGCCGCGCGAAGTGGCGGTCGTGTACTTGGCCGAGGGGCATCGTTCGCGCGAGATCGACCTGGCCGTGGCTGCGGCCAAGGATCGGGGCATTGCCGTCGAGATCCGGCCCCGCGCCCTGGTGGCTGGGCTGGCCGGCGCGCCGGCCCATCAGGGTATCGTGGCCATTGTCGGCGAATATCGCTATGCCCTCATCGCGGACATGTTGGCTGCGGCGCAGGCGGCGTCAGAAGCGCCACTACTCTTGCTGCTCGATTGCATCACCGACCCGCAGAATTTCGGCGCGCTGGTGCGCAGTGCGGAGGTGCTGGGCGCGCACGGGGTGGTCATTCCTGACAAGCACGCGGCGCCGGTGACCGGCTCGGTGGTCAAGGCCTCGGCAGGCGCCAGCGAGCGCATGCGCATCGCGCGGGTTCACAACCTGCTCGGGACGATCGATTGGCTTGGATCGCAGGGCGTGCGCGTGTGGGGCGCAGCGGCCGAGCGGGGCGTGCCATTGGCCCAGGCGGAGCTGATCGGCCCCACGGGACTGGTTGTGGGCGCCGAGGGTCGCGGTCTGCGTGAGGCTGTGGCTCGTCGCTGCGCCGGAGTCGTGCAGATTCCCCAGCGCGGCCAGGTGTCTTCGCTCAATGCCTCGGCGGCCGGAGCGATTCTGCTTTACGAGGCCATGCGCCAGCGCGGCCCACAGGACGACCACCGGTCGCCCCCACATAGATGATTGATGGGGGCGACCGCCGTCGCGCGTGCATTGTCCGTCGCGTGATCCGTAGGGGCGACCTGCGGTCGCCCAGCATTCAGGGGCTGGTCACGTCGTACGAGAAGAGCGGCGAGGGGAACACAAAGGCGCAACCGTTGTCGTTCTCAAGGATGCCGTACACGCCCACCTCGACGTGGCTCGGCGCCATGGACCAGGAGTCTACGGTCGTGCTGCAAACAACATCGTTCCCTTCCGCCTGGCGAAGGGTGAACCCCAGGGGATTGGGACTGCTGGTTCCGGCCGTGTGTGCGGGCAGGAGATCGAAAGTCAGAGTCGAAAACAGAAATGGCGAATCGACGAGGGTGAACTGCTCCAGGATGCTCTGGTTCGCGACCGTCGTGCTTGCAGCGGGCGCTATGTCCTTGAGCACGAACGTGACAGGATCCTTTTCGGTGCCACAAGCGTAGGAGGCACCATGCCCGTGGCCGTCATCGGCTGTGGTCGGCCGAGAATTGCCGCCACAGCCAAGAATTCCTAGCGACAAGACGAGCGAGGTGACAAGGGCTGAGCGTGTTGACATTGGGTTCCTCCGCATGATGAAGGTACTTCGGGCGAGCCGTCGACGCATTCTGGTCAAGGCAACTCCGATGCCAAACCGATGTGCTCGTCTTCTCGCCTCCAATCCCCGTCCAGTGTAGCGGATCTGACGAAAGCTGGACACAAACTGACGGTCAGAACGAAACAACGGATTTGGCACCTGCGCTGCGTCTGCTAGATTTCTGCCCCGGAGGCAAACTGAACATGTCACGCATTCCCGTCGCCGTTGTTGGCGCCACTGGGCTGGCAGGCCAGGAGTTCCTGGTTTCGCTGGCCGGGCATCCCATGCTCCAGGTCGTGAAGGTCGCGGCGTCCAGCCGCTCGGCCGGCAAGACCATGGCCAATGCGGTCAAGGACGACAAGGGAGCCTCAAGGTGGTTCTGCACCGAGCCCCTTCCCGACGAGATGGCCGGCCTCAAGGTCGAGGATTCGGCCACCATGACCACCGACGGCGTGCGTTTGGTGTTCTCCGCCGTTGAGGCGGACGTGGCGCGCGAGTTGGAACCCAAGTGCGCGGCCACCGTGCCGGTGATTTCGACTGCCAGTGCGTTCCGCTACGAGCCGGACGTGCCGATTTTCCTCCCCGGTGTGAACTGGGATCACGCCGGTCTCATCGAGGTCCAGCGCAAGAAGCGCGGCTGGAAGGGCTTCATCACCCCGGGCCCGAATTGCACCACCGTCGGCCTGGCCATGACCCTGCGTCCGCTCGACATCGCGTTTGGCATCGAGCGCGTGCTCATGGTTTCCATGCAGGCGCTTTCGGGCGCGGGCCGCTCACCCGGCGTCACCGCCATGGATATTCTCGACAACATCATTCCCTACATCCCCAAGGAAGAAGAGAAAGTCGAGCGCGAGACCACCAAGATTCTGGGCAAGCTGGTCGGCGACGCCATCGTGCCGGCGCCGCTGTCGGTGTCGTGTACCTGCACCCGCGTGAACGTGCTGGAAGGCCACACCGAGTCGGTCTTCGTTCAGTTGAAGCGCCCCACCCATCTCGACGACGTGAAAGCCGTGTGGCGCGAGTTCGGCGCTGACCTGGCCGGCCTGGGTCTGCCCTCGGCGCCCAAGCACCTCATCGCGATTCGCGAAGATCCCTATCGCCCGCAGGTGCGGCTTGACCGCGACGAGGAAGGCGGCATGTCCACCGTGGTGGGACGCCTGCGCGAGGATCCCGCCCTGCCCAACGGCATCAAGTACATCCTGGTGTCGCACAACACCCGCATGGGCGCGGCCAAGGGCGCCATCCTGGTGGGCGAGTACCTCATCAAGAAGGGCCAGATTTCGTAGGCTGCAAGAGAAAGCCGGCCCGCGGGTCGCGTGGGCGAGGGCGTGAGCGAGTTCGTGTGCGGTACGCGGAAGGCGGAGAGCGGGCCGCGAACCGCACACGCGAGCCGCCCACGCAGCCCGCTGGTCGCTCACGCTCCCGCTACCGCTCACGGGCACGCTGGCCGACCTGTGCCGGTAAAGGCGAAGGATCGTGTTGCCACATCACAACCCCGCGTGCTTGGCCTGAATGGTCGCGGCTAGGGCGTCGATGGTTTGCAGGTCCGCCTCGGTGGGAAGACCCTTGACCTCGACGGGATCCAGAAACTCGACCTTGAGGTTGCCCAGCAGGCCCTTGAGCGTCTCCACGGTCTTGCCACCCCAACCCAGCGAGCCGATGACCGTGGCGAAGCGCGCCTTGGGGCGCAACATGTTGGCCACGAAAGCAGCGGACGCAGCAGCCGGGTGCGGTCCGGCCAGCACGGTGGACGTGCCGATCACTACGGTGGCCGCATCGACCAGGGCCATGGCCATGTGCCCGAGATCCATGGTGGGCAGGTTGATGCGCGTGACGCCCACGCCTCGGGCGATCAAGCCATCCACCAGCCGGTCGACCATGATCTTGGTACTGCCGTGCATGGTCACGTAGGCCACCACGGCTTGATTCTTGGGCTTGTCCCCAATCCAGTCCTTGTGTGCGTCCAGGATGAATTGCGGCCGGCGATACACCGGGCCGTGGCTGGGCGCGATCATGTCCACACCCAGGGATTCGATCTTCGCGATATATCCGCCCAGTCGCGCACGGAACGGCATCATGATCTCGGCGTAATAGCGCTTGGCCGCCAAGTACGCTTGCGCTTCGTCGTCGGCGAAGAGATCGCTTGACGCGCGGTGGGATCCCAGGAAATCGCAGGTGAAGAGTATCTTGTCTTCACGCAGATGGCTGAACATGGTCTCGGGCCAGTGCACCCAGGGCGCGAAGATGAACTGCAAAGTGCGACCGCCGAGGTCCAACACGTCGCCATCTTTGATCACGGTGACCGCCTCGGCCGGCAGGTGTACGTGCATCTTGAGCAGCTCGGCGCATTTCTGGTTGGTGACAACTTTGGCCTCGGGGAAACGCGCCAGCACCGCAGGCAGGCTACCCGAATGGTCCTGCTCGGCGTGGTGCGCGACCACATAGTCGAGCTTGCTCACGCCCGCGGCGGCCAGATTGGCCAGCAATTCATCGCAGAATGCGTGGTCTACGGTGTCGAGCAACGCCACCTTGTCGTTGCCCTTGACCAGATAGGAGTTGTAGCTTGTGCCGTCGGGCAAGGGGATGAGATCGTCGAAGAGCGGCTTGTCCCAGTCGAGGACGCCTACCGCCAGAACACCCGGTTTCAAGGTTCGTGCTGCCATGTGGTTCCTGTTCGCGCTAGGCGGGTGAGAAATCGCCCTTGCCTAACCCACAAACCGGACACACCCAGTCTTCGGGCAGATCCTCGAACGGCGTGCCCGGTTTGATGCCGCTGTCCGGATCACCCACGGCCGGGTCGTATTCGTAGCCGCAGGCGTCGCACACGTACTTTTTCATCTTGTCGTCAGTCATGGCCCACAAGGACTAGCGTTCTTTGCTTCAGGTTTCAACGTCCCTGCGTCTGCACGTTGACAGAGAGGCGAGGCGGGGCAAGATTGGCCTGGTGAGGAAACCGCGATGAAATGGGTGGCTCTCCTGATGGCCGTTCTCGTCGGCGGTTGCGCCGGCTGCTTGAAACGATCGGAGCCGCGGCCCGCCCCCGCGGCGCAGAAGCCTCCGACGGGGGCGCCCCCAGCGCCCGCGCCAGCCGCGGACGCGACCCGCCGCATTCGCCGGGCACAGATGGCCGGTTCCTGGTACCCGGAGAACAAAGACCAGTTGGCGGCCGAGGTCGATGAAATCTATGCCGAGGCCAAGCCGCCCAAGATCGACGGCAAGGTCATCGCGCTCATCTCGCCGCACGCGGGCTATCGCTTCTCGGGCAAGGCTGCCGCGTCGAACTACCAGTTGCTGCGCGGGCAAGACGTCCGCCGCGTGGTGCTTCTGGCCATCTCGCACCACTACCCCCTGCGCGGCGCCTCGATTCCCGACGTGACCGACTTCGAGACGCCGCTGGGTCTGGTACCAGTGGACGGCAAGGCTGTGGCACGGCTGCGGCGGTGCCCAGTGGTCAGCAGCGTGATGCGCGCCGAAAACAATGAGCATTCGTTGGAGATTCAGCTCCCGTTGCTCCAGCGCGCCCTGCCCAAGTTCAGTCTGGTTCCCATCTTGGTGGGCCAGATGACCGACCAGGACTACGTCGATTTGGCGGCTGCCCTGGCCGAGATCGTCGATAGCCACACGGTCGTGGTGGCGTCCAGCGATTTCACCCACCGGGGCTTGAACTACGGCTACGAGATTCCCGACGGCCCCGGTGACTTGCAGACCCGCCTGGCACGGCTCGACCAAGGATCCATCGATCAGATCATGAAGCTGAGTCGGCCCGGATTGCTTGCCTACGCGGAAAAGACCGGCACCACCATCTGCGGCCTGCACCCGATTGCGCTGCTGCTGGAACTGTTGGGCCGTTTTCCGGGCAGCAAGCCGCACGTCATTAGCCACTATACGTCAGGCGACGTCACTTCCGACTGGTCCAGCAGCGTGACATATATAGGTATGGCATTCACGGGCAAGTGGCGCGAGGAGTCGAAATTGGAGGAAGCGCGTGAGGCGGGCGAGAGCACGTTTCCACTCACGGACGACGACAAGCGGACCCTGCTGCGGCTGGCGCGACTGTCGCTCGAGGCGTCGGTGCGCAAGGGACGCTTTGATCCCGACGGCGTCGTGTCCGTTGCTGCGACGCCGTCGTTGGAGCGCAAGGCCGGCGCGTTTGTGACGTTGAAGTGCAAGGGCGGGGCGGACGGTACCTGCACCGGCCAGGGCGAGGAGTTGCGCGGCTGCATTGGCACGTTGGAGCCGAGTTCGTCGGTATACGACGTGGTGGCCCATCGCGCGGCCAGCGCGGCTTTGGAGGACACGCGCTTCCCTCACGCCGTCACCGTCGAGGAATTGCCTTTCATCACCATCGAGGTGTCGGTACTCACGCCGCCGCGACCGGTGAAGAGCGCCGACGAGATCGTGATCGGACGCCACGGCATCATCCTGTCGAACGGATGGAACCGCGCGACCTTCTTGCCGCAAGTGGCGCCTGAACAGGGTTGGGATCGCGAGACCACGCTGCGCCATCTGGCGCAGAAGGCCGGGCTGCCCGCCGACGCGTGGAAGAAGGCCGAGTTTCAAGTCTACGAGGCGATCGTCTTTTCGGAAGGCGAATTCAAGTAGAGCGGCAAGGTTTCTTGCCCGGCGTCTCGCCGTCCAGCACGGTATAATCCGCTCGTGTCTGGGGACCGAATCGACGTTGACCGTCGACAATTCTTGCTCACGATGGGCTCCCTGGCAGCGGTTGCCACCGGGTGCAGTTCGTCCTGTGGCAGCACCCGTTCCACAGGAACTTCGGCGGCCGGCATGCCGGCGGGCAGCGCGGCTGCCCTGAATGAAGCGAAGCGGACGGAAAAACCGCGCGTGGTGGTGGTGCGAGCCAAGCAGGCCCTGACCGATGGTTACGATGCCGACCGCGGCGTTCTGCACGCCATGCTGGCCGCCGGTCTTGCCGCGTTGGCGGGGGCGCCGGACGCAGTAGCGGCTTTGCGCCGGTACTTCCAGCCCGGCCAGACCGTGGGACTGAAGATCAATGGACTGGCCGGCCGCAATGCGGCCACACATGTGGAATTGGTAGACGAATTGTCGGCGCTATTGCGGCAAATGGACATTGGCGGCCATCAGCAAGTCGTTTTTGATCGTTTTGCCTCTGACCTGACTGCGTCGGGTTTTGCCTTGAACGAGCGTGGCGATAATTATTGCTGCACCGGCAACGATGCGCTTGGCTACGAAGAGGAGGCGACTGTGATGCCGTCCTCGGCCTCGCGCCTGGCGCGGGTGCTGACCGAACGCGTGGATGTCGTGTTGAATCTGCCCGTGCTCAAGCAACACATGTTGTCGGGCATGTCGGGCGCACTAAAGAACCAATTCGGCTGCATTCACAATCCCAACAAAATGCACCTGGACAAGTGCGACCCGTATATCTCCGAAGTCAATGCTTTGCCGGCCATTCGACAGAAGCAACGCCTGATTGTGATGGATGCGCTTCGCCCGGTGGTCGACAACGGCCCCAGCTACCAGCCTGGCATGGCCGAAGTGGCCAATGCGCTGCTGTTTGCCGTGGATCCCGTGGCGATGGATGTCGTGGGATTGGAACTACTCGAAGAATTGCGCCGCAAACGCGGCTTGCCGTCGCTCGACAAGGTCGATCTGACGCCGACGCATATTCAGACCAGCGCCAAGACGGGCCTGGGCGTAGGCGAGCGCGCAGCCATTGACGTGGTGTCAATCGAGGTTTGACCATGAGCTTCTCCCGTCGTGATTTTGTTCGAGGCTGCGCGGGGACGGGCTGTGCTCTCGCAGTCGGTGGATCGGTGGGCAGTCTGGCACTCTTTCAGCCGCGGCCCGCGCGCGCGGGCGAGGCGCCACGGCCACACCCGGCGCGGTTCTGGAAGAAGCTCGAGAACAAGCGTGTGCAATGCCAGCTCTGTCCCAAACAGTGCTTGGTCGAGGACCGTGAGCGCGGCTTCTGCGGCGTACGCGAGAATCGTGGCGGCGAATACCTGACCCTGGTTTGGGGCCAGCCCTGTGCTGTACACGTGGATCCGATTGAAAAGAAGCCGCTCTTTCACTTTCTGCCTGGCAGCCGGGCTTTCTCGCTTGCGACCGCAGGCTGCAACCTGGAGTGCAAGTGCTGCCAGAACTGGGACATCTCGCAGTCGCGGCCCGAAGAGGTTGACTGGCACTGGATGCCGCCCGAGGAGGTCGCGCGGCGGGCTCAGGCGGAAGGCGCCTGTGTGACCTTTACCTATTCCGAGCCCATCGTCTTTCTCGAATATTGCATCGACACCGCGGTCGCGGCCCACAAGCTGGGCGTGCGCACCACCATGGTCACGGGCGGTTCAGGCGAAGTGGAGCCGATGAAAGAGGCGTGTAAGGTTCTCGACGCCGTGAAGATCGATCTCAAGGGCTTCACCGAGGACTACTACCGCAAGTTGTGCAAGGGGAAGCTGGCGCCGGTGTTGAAGACCATCGAAACCGTCCGGCAAAGCGGGGTGTGGCTGGAGTTGGTGCACCTGTGTATTCCCGGCGCCAATGACAGTGAGCCCGAGATTCGCGACATGTGCCGCTGGGTGAAAACCCATCTGGGCGCGGAAGTGCCATTGCACTTCACGCGCTTCTCGCCGCAGTACCAGATGAAGAATGTGCCGCCCACGCCGTTCGAGACGTTGATCCGCTGTCGCGATATCGCTCTCGGCGAGGGATTGCAGTACGTGTACACAGGCAATGTGCCCGGGATTGAGGGCGAGAACACCTATTGCCCGCGCTGTCACAAGGTGGTGGTGGCTCGCCACGGTTTTCACGTGGAATCGGTGAGCCTGAAGGCCGGCCATTGCGCTTTCTGCGGGCAAGCTATCCCTGGCATTTGGAGCTGATCGCTTGTTCGGGCGCGGGCCGAAGTTCGCTGCGGCGGCGATCATCCTGATGGCTGCGAGCGCCTGTCGCTCGGGTGATCGGCATGCGCGCAACTTTCCCAGCAGGGTCGATCCAGCGGCCCTGCATGCACGCTACGGCGACGCGCTCTACTCGCAGGATGCCGAGGAGACCCTGATCCGCGCCTTCTTCGAGGATCGCCGCGCTGGGGTGTTTCTCGACGTGGGCGCAGGCGATCCGGTGAAGAACAGCACGACGTACTACCTGGAAAAGCACCTGGGTTGGCGCGGGATCGCCGTGGATGCCCTGGCCGAGTATGCCGCTGATTACGCACGGGTGCGGCCAGCCACGCGCTTCTTCTCCTATTTCGTGGGCGACAGGAGCGGGCTGAAACGCGACTTCTATGCCAGCCCCGACAGGGATTTCTCGTCCGGCAGCGGCGATGACCCGCGCGGCGGGAGCTACCAAAGGCGGCAGGTGTCGACCATCACCCTCGACGACCTGCTGGGCCGCGAAGGCGTCGCGCATGTCGACTTCTTGTCCCTGGACATCGAAGGCGCAGAGCCGGCGGCTCTGGCCGGGTTCTCGATCGGCCGCTTCCAGCCAGGCCTTGCTTGCGTCGAGATTCACTCGGCCGAGCACGGCCGCGCCATCAGCGAGTACTTCACCCTGCACGGCTATCGCGAGATTATCGCCTATCGAGCGATTGACGGAATCAATCGCTACTTCGCACCAGCGCCGTGACTTGGCGGGAAGCGATCTCGTCATGGCCAACGTCACCTTCGTACGCGCCACGCCCAGCGACATTCCGCTCTTGCAGGCGCTGGCGCGCACGATCTGGCGGGCCCACTTTCCCGGGATCATTTCGACCGCCCAGATTGAATACATGCTCGACCGGATGTACGCGACCGAGACGATCGAGAATGAAATGCGGGCCGGGACTTGCTGGGAGTTGATCCGGCAGGGCACAGAGGCAGTCGGCTTTCTGTCCTATTCGTACGATGGAATTGCGGCCCGGTTGAAGCTGCACAAACTCTACCTTCAGGTGGAGCGGCACGGGCAGGGATTGGGCCGGGCCAGCCTAGGGCATGTGATGGGAGTCGCTCAGAACCTGGGCGCGGGCGAGGTTTCGCTTTACGTGAACAAGAAGAATCAGAAAGCCATTCGCGCCTACCAGCGGGCTGGTTTTGCAATCGCTGAATCCGTGATCAATGAATTCGGAAACGGCTTCGTGATGGACGACTACCGAATGACTGTGTCCTGTCCGCGAAAGTAGGCGCTGTCAGCCGCGCGCCGCCTGCAGCGCGCGCTGGAAAGCAGGCAGGGCGCGCTCGATGGTGTCGATGGGCACGGTCATCGACAGCCTGATGTATCCGCCCCGGCCGAAACCCGCGCCAGGAACGGCCAGCACGCCCTGCTTGACCAAGAGCCCCACGAACGACACGTCGTCGGGAATGGGAGTCTTGAGAAAGATGTAGTAGCCGCCCTCGGGCCTGCGCACCTCATAGCCAGCCGCGGCCAGGCCGGCGCAGAAGACATCGCGCTTGTGCTGGTAAAGGGTCACGTCCACGCAAGCATCGGCCGCCTCGGCCATGACCAATTGCCAGAGCGCCGGCGCGTTCACGAACCCGAGCGTGCGGTTGGCAAAGGTGCAGGCCGCCGCCATCTGGGGCCAGTCAGGCAGGCGCGGCGACAGCGCGAGAAACCCGATGCGCTCGCCAGCCAGGGCCTGCGATTTCGACCAGGAAAAGCAGATCGCCGTATGTGCGATGAGCGACGCCACCTCCGCGACAAGGGCGCCGTCATACACCAGGCTCTTGTAGGGCTCATCGCTGATGAGCAGCGGCGGATTGGGCAGGCGCGCGAGCATGGTCCCCAGATCGCGCAGCAGCGCCGCAGGATACACGCGGCCCGAAGGATTGTTGGGCGTGTTCAGAATGATGCCGCGAGTGCGCGGGGTAATGGCCGCGGCGATGAGCTCGACGTCGGGCAAGCATTCCGCGTCGGTCTCGACCATCACCACGCGACCCCCGTGATTTCCCACGTAGAAGGGATACTCGGCGAAGAAAGGCGCCAGCAGGATGACCTCATCGCCGGGATCGAGAATCGACTTCAAGATGACGTTGCAGGCGGCTGCCGCGCCGGTGGTCATGCACACGTGCTCCGCGGCAAAGGGCAGTCCGACTTCCCGGCGCAGCTTGTCCGCGATGGCCGCACGCACCTCGGGGAAGCCGGGGTTGGGCATGTAGCCGTGACTGCGCAGCTGGCCCTTTTCCACCACCCGGCGCAAGGTCGCCAGGGTCAGAGCTGGCGGTTCGACCTCGGGATTGCCCAGAGTGAAGTCAAAGATGTTGTCCTCGCCGCGCTCTTTCTTCAGGCGCGCACCCTCCTCGAACATGCGCCGGATCCACGAGGCGCGTTCCAGCTGCTCGGCAATGCTCTTCGCGACAGCCATCAGCGATTGAACAGTTCGTTCTTGGCCAGCACGTTGATGCCCGAGGCCTGCAGCGCTTGCGCGGCGCCGTCGGGATCGTCAAAGCGGAAAATGAGCACAGCGCGCTCGCCGTGACCAAAGGGGAAGGCGTACATGTACTCGATGTTGATGGTGGTGCGCTCGAAGGCGGACAGGATGCGCGCCAGCCCGCCCGGACGGTCTTCCACTTCCACCGCCAGCACCTCGGTGGGCTTGACCACGTAGCCGGCCGCCTCGAGCACCTGCGTGGCCCGGAGCGGGTCGGACACGATGATGCGCAAGATACCGAAGTGCTGCGTGTCCGCGACCGACAGGGCGCGGATGTCAACGCCGTTCTCCGCCAGCAGGCGGCAGGGGGCGGCGATGTGGCCCGGCTTGTTTTCCGCGAAGATCGAAAGCTGTTGGATTTTCATGTCTGTCCTCGCTTGTCGATGACCCGCTTGGCCTTGCCTTCACTGCGTTGGATGGTCTGCGGTTCCGCCAACGTGATCTTGATGCGGATGCCGAGCACCCGTTCTAGTGTGTCTGCCAGTTTCTCCGCCAGCGCCTCCAGCGTGCCCACCCGGTCGCTGAAGACCTGGGCCGTGACCTCGACCTGCACCTCGATCTGGTCCAGGCCGTGTTCGCGCGTGAGGATGATCTGGTAGTGGGGCAGGGTGCCTTCCACCTCCAGCAACACCGCCTCGATCTGCGACGGGTACACGTTGACGCCGCGGATGAT
>PMLB01000275.1 GCA_003158735.1 Myxococcales bacterium
TTCAGCATCGGACGACCGGCCAGCGCCAGTGGAGAGAGTGTAGTTGGGGACGGACGGGCTTTTCAAACGCCTGTGGACTTCCTGCCGCGTCCTGATATCGTTTACGTAGTCCTTTTCACGTCGTTTCCGTTCTGCCACGGTCTTCCATCTGGTGAGCCAGGGCGTTCCGGCTAGCGAGGCGCATAGGGACAATGGCCCGTTTTCCAGGGCAAGCGCGTGGACCGCGGAACCGTCCACTGACAGAAGAACGAGGAGAGAACGACATGGCGAAAAGGCTGTACGTGGGCAATCTGGCCTACAGCGTGACCGAAGCGGATCTGCGTGAGGTCTTCACTGAGACGGGCACTGTGGCTGACGTGAAGGTCGTGCTCGACCGCGAGAGCGGGCGGCCGCGTGGCTTTGCGTTTGTCGAAATGTCGACTGACGACGAAGCGGCCAAGGCCATGCAGACATTGAACGGTCGCGAGATCCAAGGGCGCGCGATCAGCGTCAGCGAAGCCCGCGAGCGAAGTGGCGGTGGTGGTGGTGGTGGCGGTGGCGGTGGCGGTGGCGGACGCGGTGGCGGACGCGGTGGTTTTGGCGGCGGCGGCGGCGGACGCGAGCGCTCGGGCGGCCGCTGGTAGGCTGCCAGGCTCGCCGAGTCTGAGCCCGCTCTCCTGCTGGGGCGGAGACGCGCTTGCAAGACAAGGGTGGGATCTGCTCAGAAACCTCCGAATCTGTTCCTCCTCGTCTTTCACACTTTGCGTGGTACTGTGACTCTGTCCTTTCCACGTCGTCTTCCCTCCCCGCCCGGGCTGGTGACATTCTGGTCAGCCTCCAGGGTAGTCAAGGCAGCCGAAGCGCGCTCAGGACTGAACGGGAGGAAAACATATGGCACGTGTTACGGTAGAGGACTGCATTCAGGCGATAGGCAATCATTTCGCACTGGCTGTGCTGGGCGCCCAGCGCGCCCGCGCCCTGGCCAAGGGTGCGGTTCCGCTAGTCCAATGCGACAACAATCCCGGCGTAACCGCTTTGCGCGAGATCGCCGCGGGCAAGGTGTCTTTTCACGAGGAGCTGGACCAGGTCCTGCATTTGCATGCGGAGGGAGTCAAAGCTCTCGACGGAACCCGCAAGCGACGGCGGAGCGGAGACGGTTCGTTCCCCACCAGCGCGTCAAGCGAGCGCAAACGGTAGAGTCCATCCCCACATCAGCCGAAAAATCGTCGCTGTTCGCGACGATATTGGTGGCATTCGGCCGATCCCTGGGATATGCACATCGGTCGGCTCGCTTGAACACCGGGCTGTGCGTTGGGATTTGACCCGCGCAAAAATGAACAAGGAGCCGCGATATGGGTAAGAGACTGTACGTTGGGAATTTGTCTTTCTCGATCACCGAGGCTGATCTTCGTGAAGCATTCAAGGCGGAAGGTCACGATGTGTCCGAGGTGAAGTTGGTTACGGATCGGGAAACCGGGCGGCCGCGTGGTTTCGCCTTCGTAGAAATGGCCACTGACGAAGGGGCCGCACACGCCATCGGTAGCCTCAACGGTCGCGACCTTCAGGGTCGCACGATTACCGTCAGCGAGGCGCGCGAGCGCACTGGCGGCGGCGGTGGTGGCGGCGGCGGCGGCGGCGGCGGTGGACGTGGCGGGCGCGGCGGCGGGCGCTGGTAAGCGGCTCGCAGCACTCAGATTGAGAAGGCTATTCCGCGCCCAGCGTGGGATAGCCTTTTTTGTGCGCGCAGATCGGCCAGCGTGAGCGGTCGCGGTAGCATGAGCGACCGGCGAATAGCGGCCTGCGTGGGCGGACAGCGTGAGCGGCCCGCGGCACCCGGAGCGCTCACGCCCTCGCCCCACGCCTTCCGCTCCCGCGTCCCCCACACGAACTCGCTCACCCTCACGCCCTCGCCCACGCGACCCGCGTGCCGCGGGCCGGCCCTCCCGGGCGGCCCGCAATTTCCCGACGGACTCTAGCTACGCCGCCGCCTGGCGCTTGCTTTCGCGCTCGGCGCGTACCTGCTCGATGACCAGCTGTAGCCGCGGCAGCACGTCCTCGGCGGTGTAGCGAATCATGTGCTCGCCTGAGATGGCCAGCGAGAAAGCACGGGCTAGACGCCGCGGCGTTCGCCAGATCGCCCGCCCCAGAAAGCGCCAGTAGGCTCGGCGGTAGCGGCCCAGAACGCCCTGGTAGAGCATCGAGAAGACCACACAGCGCAGGGCATAGAGCCAGGGGAGAGCGAAGTGAGAGTCGCTGCGAGGCCGCAGTTCCAGCACACGGTTCACCCGCTCGAAATACGCGGCTGGGGCGTAGACGGCGGCGAGCAAACGGCGATACGACTCCAGCAGTTCCACTTCGTCCATCTTGGTGCGGAAGTTGGTGCGTCCGAAAGTTTCCCCGCTGGATCGTTCCAGCATGCGGCCCTCGCGAACCAGGCGCCGCTCCAACTGGGTTCCCGGCAGCGCGCCCAATATGCCCACCATGGCCTGAGGGATGCACGAGTTCTCTATCCACTCTCGCTGGCGTTCGATGGCGGCCGCGTCGTCTGAATCGAAGCCCACGATGAAACCAGCTGACACATCGATCCCGCTGCGAGCCAGTTTGTTCACGGCCTCGTATAGGTCGACGGCGAGATTCTGCGCCTTGTGGGTTTCGCGCAGGGCCTCGGTCGACGGGGTCTCGATGCCCACGAACACGGAGTCGAAGCCCGCGCCGACCATCGCTGCTATCAGTTCATCCGAGGCGGCCAGGTTGATGCTGGCCTCGGAATAGAACTGGAACGGGAAGTTGTGCTCCTCCATCCACTTTCGCAGGACGGCCATGAGCCGCAGAGTCTCCACCTTGTTGCCCACCAGGTTGTCGTCGGAAAGAAACACGCTCCCGCGAAAGCCGGCGGCCAGCAGGGCGTCGAGCTCCCCGCATAGTTGCGCCGGCGACTTGGTGCGCGGATGGCGGCCGAACACCTCGATGATGTCGCAGAACTCACAGTTGAAGGGACATCCACGACTCCACTGCACCGACAGGGAATGGTACGCCTTCACGTCGAGCAGGTCGTAGCGGGGCGGCGGCAGGGTGTGCAATTCGGGGCGGCGGGGCGCAGCCATGCGCGCGGGCAGGTCGGTGCCCCTGGCCAGCGCTTCGCACAGGGACGCCATCAACTCCTCGGCCTCGCCGGACACGACACAATCCGCATATGGCGTGAGCAGCTCGGGGCTGGTGGTGGCCACCGGTCCCCCGACCACGACCACCTTGCCCGCGGCCCGCGCCTGTGCCGCCAGCTTCAGCAGCGAGTCGCGTTGGACCAGCATGCCGGACAAGAACACGGCGTCGGCCCACTGCAGTTCCTCGGGCGCCAGAGCCTGGACGTTCAGGTCGCAGAGGCGGACCTCCCAGTCTTTGGGCACAAGCGCGGCCACCGTTAGCAGCCCCAGCGGCGGCAGAAGAGACCGCTTGCCCATCAGCCGGAGGGCGTCCTCATGTCCCCAGTAGGTGCGGGGAAAAGCGGGGTACAGGCAGAGGATCTTCATCGCCCTTTATTACTCGCTTCGCCGTCAGGCTGCTGTCACGACACGGTCACATCTTGACGCGATGAAGTCCCGGAGGGCTGGCACTGGGGAGTCCGTTGCTGACACAAATATGACCGAGTCGTTGTTGGTTGGTGACAAGGCCCCGAGGTCTGACAAGATGGGGAACGTGAAGATTCGGTCACCGACCATCATCTTCCTGCAACGCGCCCGCATGGTCTTCATGCTGACCGCCCTGATCCCGACGGTGTTCATGACCGTGATCGGGATCGTGATCTTGGCCACCGGCGGATCGAAGTCGGCGGCCCTGGTGGGCGGAATCTTGGTTCTCGCCTTCTGCGGGACAGCCCTGGCTGGCTACGTCCTTGGGACTATACTGGTCACTCGGGGCGCGAGTCTGGCCGCCGTGCAGAACGAGTTTCTCTCCTCGGTCTCGCATGAGTTGCGCACGCCCTTGACCTCGATTCGTCTCTTCATCGATACCCTGCGCGAGGATCGCGTCCACGATCCGGTCGAGAAACAACGCTGCCTGACCGTGATCCATCAGGAGCTGGCACGCCTAGACGGTCTGGTGGCGAAGCTGCTGACCCTGTCGCGAATCGAATCGCGCCACGCGGCCTTTGACCGCAGACCTGTCGCCGTGGCCGACATCGTGAGCGAGGCCCTGGTCGCATTTGAAGCCATTCGCTTCGGCACCGAGGTCGATCTGAAGGTGAGCCTGGAGCCAGGATTGATGGTGAACGGGGATCAGTCCGCGCTGGCCCAGGCTTTGGCTAACCTGCTGAGCAATGCCTGGAAGTACACGCCACCGCAGGGCAAACGCATTGAGCTGCAGGCCACCGGCGACGCGACCCAGGTGTCTATCGTGGTGGCTGACAACGGTGTGGGCATCCCGGGCTCCGAGCAAAAGGCCATTTTCAGGAAATTCCAGCGGGGGTCAGCCGCGATCAACGGAGGCAGTACGGGCACCGGGCTGGGGCTGGCAGTGGTGCGGGCCATCGTGATGGCCCATTCGGGCAAGATCGATGTTCGCTCGGAGGAGCATTGCGGGGCACGGTTTCGCATCGTGCTGCCACGGCAGCACGCGGAGGCGGCATGAACGGCGCTGGCGACGAATCCTTGGGCCAACTGGTGACAATCGTCGAGGACGACGCGGCCATTGCCGAGGGCCTGGCGTTGAACTTGCGATTGCAGGGCTACCGCACGGAAGCGGTCGGGGACGGCGAGACGGCGCGCACACGCATCGAGCAGGGCCGGCCCGACTTGGTCTTGCTCGACATCTCGCTGCCCAAGCAGAGTGGAATCTGGGTGCTGGAACGACTGCGCGAAGTTGGCAACCACGTGCCCGTGATCGTGCTGTCCGCGCGCCAGGATGAATTCGACAAGGTGGCCGCGCTGCAATTGGGGGCCGACGACTACGTGACCAAGCCCTTTGCTCTTGCTGAACTGCTGGCTCGGGTCGCGGCCTTGCTCCGGCGCGCGCGGTTGCACCTGACCCAGCCCATGGCACCGTCCGAGGCTGCGGTCGGCGAAAGCAAGAAGGCCGAGATTCGCTTTGGCGACGTGGCCATCAACCTCGCAGCGCGCACCGTGATGCGCGCGGGCAGCCCGATCAAGCTCACCCACCGCGAGTTCGAGCTGCTCGTCTTCTTGAGCCGAAGTGGGGGACGGGTTTTTTCGCGCGAGGAGCTGGTGCGCCAGGTGTGGGGGCTGGAGCATCCCGGTCAGGCGCGCACGGTGGACAACTTCATCGCCCAGTTACGTGCCAAGCTGGAACGAGATCCCGAGCAACCGAAACACCTGCTGACCGTTCGGGGAAGCGGATATCGCTTCGTCGCGGAGTGAACAAGCTTGCCGCCTGTCATCCGTGAATATGTTCCCCTGGCGCCGCTGACCACTTTCGAGTTGGGTGGGCCGGCGCGTTTCTTTTGCCAGGCAGCAACAAGCCAGGACGTGGTCTGGGCTTTGCGCTGGGCGAGAGATGAGAACCTGCCCGTGTTCGTGCTGGGAGGCGGATCGAATCTCGTGGTGGGCGATGCGGGCTTTCCAGGCCTGGTCTTGCAATTGATTGCGCGGGGACTGGAATTTCGCAGTCAGGGCGACCACGTCGTGCTGGAAGCGCAGGCCGCTGAGCCATGGGATGACCTGGTTGCCGCCGCGGTGGCGCGCGATCTCGCGGGCATCGAATGTCTGTCGGGAATTCCAGGCACTGCGGGCGCGACGCCGATTCAGAATGTCGGTGCGTATGGCCAGGAAGTTGCGGATACGCTGCACGCGCTGCGCGTGCTCGACCGGCGCAGCCTGGAGGTGCGCGCGTTGCCGACCGCCGAGTGCGGGTTTTCGTATCGCAACAGCGTCTTCAAACGAGAACCGGGGCAGGCCATCGTGCTGTCGGTCTGCTTCGCGCTGCGGCCTGGCGCACAGCCTGTGCTGGCCTATCGGGAACTGGCGAACGCGCTGGCGGGCCATGCGCGGCCTTCGCTGTCCGAGGTGCGCGAAACCGTGTTGGATTTGCGACGCAAGAAGTCCCTGGTGTATGACGCACGCGATCCCAATCGGCGTAGTGCCGGATCGTTTTTCACCAATCCCATCGTCAGCGCGGATCAGGCAGCGGCAGTATCGGCCCAGGCCGTGGACGAAAAACTGGTGCAGGCACCGGAAGAAGTGCCGCAGTATCCGCTGCCCGACGGGCGCGTGAAGCTGGCCGCGGGCTGGCTGGTGGAACGGGCGGGCGTGAAGCGCGGCTTGCGCATGGGCCCGGTGGGTGTGTCCGGCGCGCACGCCCTGGCCCTGGTCCATCACGGCGGCGGTTCCACCGCCGATCTCATCCGCCTGGCGGTTCATGTGCGCGACACCGTGGCAGCTCGCTTTGGCATCACCCTCCAGCCCGAGCCCGTGTTCCTGGGCGTGACCTGGCCGCCGCGCATCTTCTCTGCTCAAGGCAGCTGGGTAGAGTCAATCTCGAGGTAGGTCAGAGTGGGGACTGCATCGCCGCTGAGGTACGCTGCCAGGACTAGTGTGTCGCCGCGAGCCACCATGGCGACGTCGTTGGTCAGATACCTGACCGCGCCGCCCATGACAAAACGGAAGTGAGTGAGCGTGGGTTCCGGCTCGGTGAGGCGGGCCACCACGAGATCTGCCGTCCCTGTGCCGCTCGTCTCAGTCCAACTGCAGTACCACTGAGGCATCTCGCCGCCATCGGCGGCCTCCTTGAGCGCATAGGTACCCTGGGACGAGTACGTGACCCACGCAACGAACGCCACACCCGACTGCGTGCGAGCCAGACCGAACCCAGAGCCTACTCCGCTGAACTGCTCGGTACAAATGGTCATACCGGCGCAGTGATTGCCATAGTCATACGAGGGTTGCACTGATGGACAGTCACCAGCACTCGCGACGGCGGTAGCCGACTCAGGGAGCACGAGCGATTGCCAACCGGAGTCGGTCGAGTTGGACAGCACCCGTATGCCATCACTGAATTTCGCTGCAACCGCGGGAACCGCCGCCGTAGCGTCAAGACCACCGGGGAGGAGCCGAAGAGGCGCACCGGGCGCATCAGCCGTGAGATTAGCGAGCAGGTTCTGCGTGTCCCCGCTGGGGCTGCGGAGATAGAGCGACTCAACACGAGAAGGGTATTCCGTGGAGATCCATGCTACCCAGGGCCGCTTTTCTGCATCGGTGTCGACGACTATTGCCTCTACATATGGCTCTCCGAGGAGCTGATCCGTCCAGCACGAACCGTCCCAGGTGACCAAATGCGGCTCCGAGTATCCCCGCATGTTGTACGTGAGATAGCCCAGCCCGTCGTCGACCATTCTGACATCGGTCAGGATCGGTCCATCTCCCGAGGGGGAATTGGGCAGAGGCACGACCGTCGCCCTCGTCCACCCAGCATCGGTCCCGCGAACCGCGGTGATTCCAGGCGTTTCCCCAGAGAACAGCCATTTCGCTTCGCTCGGGGTGGTGGGAAAGGCGCTGCGCAGAATCGAGTAGGCGGGCAATGCTGCCAGCGAACCGGCCAAAGCCGGCACGTCCTCCACCCGAGTATCGGCCGCCTCGACCGTCATGAGTCGAGCCAGAGCGTCGCCAGCTGTGTTGATGTCACTGTAGCTGGTCCTGACCAGCACCACGGCGCCGTCGGCGGTGGCAGAAATCCATGGAGCGGCGGATGGGGCCGTACAGGTGAGATCAAGAGCTCTGGTGATGGCGCAATCCGTACTTCCACAGGTAGAAGCCGGATCGATAGACCGAACCGCGATTTGGCAGTCCGTAGAAAGGGTTGGGGCTCCGACTTTTTGCCCGACCGGACATACTGCAGAGGTTCCCGCGGTTCCTGCGCCGCCCGCACCTGCCGCGCCGCCAGCGCCCGACAGAACCTGGCCGCCCGCGCCGCCCGGAGGCGCCATCGAGCCCCCGGCGCTTCCTGCAGTTGAGCTCTGTCGATGAGGGGATGCTCGCCCGCAGCAGGCAAACAGACTGAACAGACTCAAGAAAAGTGGAGGAAAAGCAAGTCGAGCTGTTCTCATCGCACCACCGTCCCGACACCACTGTGGCACAGGGGCGGTATGCGGAACAAGCCTCGATATTTTTCGTAAGGGGCGCCTTTGTCCCCGTCCCCGTGCTCCGAAGCCCAGACTTCGCCGACGGAATCATCAAACCGTGCGCGGCGTTCTCGGACGGTGATAGGATTTGCCGCCATGACGATCACACGCACCTTGATTCTTGGTTCGGCCGCGGCGCTTGCGGTCTTGGTTCTGGCAATTCCGTCGCGGCCCGAGGCGGCCCCCAACGCACCGGCGGCCACGCCAGCGCCGGCACCCGCGGGCAATTGCAAGGCGTACGGCGGCGGCAAGTGCTGCAGCCCGGACGTCACGCTTCACCTGAGCAAGGACGCCGTGTACGCGGCCTGCGAAAAAACGGACGCCACCTACCTGGGTGAAGTCGGCTCGAAGGACACGTGCAAGTACGTGTTCAAGGTCGCGGGTGAAAACGAAGACAGCACCTACGTGCAGGTCTATTCTCCCATCGCCAAGGAAGTGCTAGAAAAGCCCACGGATCCCTTCATGAGCTTCAAGAAGGTGGGCAAAGTGTGGGTCACTGACAAGGCGAAGTCGCCCAAGGCCCAGGCGCAGGTTGCCGGCAGCACGGGCCTGTACATGGCGGGCCGCGGATACTTCGTCAGTATCGCGGCTTCCACCAAGGTCTGCAGCAAGGCTCAGGCCCTCCAGCTGTCCAAGGCTATCAAGTAGGTTCTCAGAAAATCGTAGTCGTGGACGTGGTCGTCGTGGTCGATGGTGATCAGTCCGGCCACGACCCTAGTTGGCGATCGCGGGACCGGGGCTAACCCATTCATGGCGTTGCTGGGGCTCGCTCTTTTTGTCGCCGGGCTCTGCCTCGTCCCGCTGCAGGAGACGGATATATTTTTCCGCCTGGCCAATGGCCAGGAGATCCTGCGCACGGGCCGTGTGCCCGGCCGCAATCTGTTTTCGTTCACCTTTCCCGACCAGTCCTATCTGGATAGCGCTTGGCTGTTCGACGTGGCGACGGCCGGGCTCTATCGTTTGGGCGGGTTTCCGGCCGTGGTCGCGGGCAAGACGGTTGTCGTCGTGGCGACTTTCGTCGCGGCTTATCTCTTGCTGCGCCGGCGCGGTTCCGGCCGGGTGCTTGCGGTGCTGGTGTTGGCGGCAGCCGCTTTCTGCATGCGCGAACGCCTGGTGGAGAGGCCGCACGTGGTGTCCCTGCTGGGCGAGGTCGTCGTTTTGGCCTTGTTGCCCGCCCTGCAAGACAGGCGTCGCAGGGCCTGGCTGCTCGTGCCGGTGGTTGCCCTGTGGGCCAATCTGCACGCGGGCGCCTTTATCGGCCCCTTGCTGATCGCTCTGGCGGGATTGGGTCTGCTGCTTGAAGGAATCATCACTCGGTCGCCTGTCCCGCGACGGGCGGTTTTCAATCACGCCCTGGCCGCCGCGCTCTGCACGCTCGCCCTCATGGCCACACCGGCGGGTTCAGGGATCTTCCGCTACCTCGCCTTCCACGCCGACATCTTCGCCATTCATCCCGTCGACGAATTCCGTTCCCCGGCCTGGCAATCGGACGCGCCCCTGATGATCTACGCCGCTGTGTTGGCGCTCAGCCTCGGCCTGTGCGCGGCTTTGCGGGTGCGTCCGCGAGCGCGCGATCTTCTGCCTGTGCTGGGCATGGCGCTCATGGCCGGCCGCCATGTTCGCTTCGGGGCCGACTTCGCATTGCTGGCCGCAATAATGGCCGCGCCTCTCATCTCGGCCGTGGGCGCGCGCTGGCGGCTCGGCCCGCCGTACCTCGCCCATTTCGAGCGGGCCGCAGGCGCCCTGCTCGCGCTCCTGGCACTCGGGCCTCGGATGGCAGACGTCGAGCGGCACGGCAGCTTCTTGGACATCGATCTCGATCGCACGAATCTACCGTTGGCGGCGCTGGGTTTCGTCGACCAGCACGGCCTGCGCGAGCGGATGTACAACGATTTCGAAACCGGCGCCTTTCTCATCTGGGAGGGTTACCCGCGCCATCGCGTGTTCGTTGATCCGCGCCTGCCCGCCTACCCTCGCACGTTTCACCAACTCCTCGGCCGCAGCGACATAGCCCGCGACGAATGGACGCGTGCCATGGACCGCTTCGGGGTCACCTCTGCCCTGCTCGACTATGCCGGCGTCAACCGACGCGTGGCCTGGTGGGATCCCGCAGATTGGGCCTTGGTTTTTCGCGCGCAAGACACACGCGTGTTCGTGCGCCGGTTGCCGGCTGTGCGCGATCTCATTGCTCGCTACGAAATTCCCGCCAGCTTCAGCTTCACAGGTGAGGAAGGCAGCGCGATCACGCCGCTGGCCACGCCTCCGGCCAGCTCGCCGGTGCCGCCTTGCGAATGGCAGCTCCGCCTCGGCGATCTCTTCTTCGACCTGGATCGCGGTCCCGACCAGCGCGCGCTCGATGCCTACCGACATGCGCTGGCCGCGCCGGCGGGTTGTCTGGCACCCGAACGAGAAGCAACCGCGTGTGCCTGGATCGGGGCCATCGATCGGGCCGCTGGCCGAACCGAGCAGGCGCTGGCGCTCTTTGATCGCAGTTTGGCCATCGCCCCTGACGACACCGCGGTGCTGAGCAACCGCGCTCTCGCGCTGGAATCATTGGCACGTCCCCGCGAAGCCGCGCAGGCCTGGTCGCGCATCGCCACGCTCGCCGCTGGCACACCTCTCGGTGATCGCGCCCGCGACCGCGCGCGATCACTCACCCGCGACTGACCCCCCGAACGGATGCCCACGCCGTCGCTGGTACGCCTCAAGATACAGCCGCTCATAAGCCTCGGCCGCCCGGTCCCAGGAGAAATCCTGCTGCATGGCCTGTCGGCGCATGGCTGTGATATGGGCCGGTCGATCGAAGTAGGTCGAAAGCGCCCAGCCCATGGTGTTGGCGATGGCGGAGGGGTAGAGATCGTGGAATGTGAAACCAGTACCCATGCCAGTGCGTTCGTCGTAGTTTTGCACGGTGTCCACCAGACCGCCGGTGGCGCGCACAATGGGTAGGGTGCCGTAGCGCTGGGCGTACATCTGGATCAGTCCGCACGGCTCGTAGCGCGAGGGCATGAGCAGAAAATCGCTCCCCGCCTCGATCCGGTGGGAGAGGCCTTCCTCAAAACCAATGTGCGCACGGAATTTGTCGCCCCGGCGTGCGCTGATCGACGCAAAGAAGCCTTCCGCTTCCGCATCGCCGGAGCCCAAGAAGGCCATCTGCAGATTCCAGCCCAAAATGTGGTCGAGCGTGTGTGCCAGCACATCGAAGCCCTTTTGCGCTGTGAGACGCCCAAAAACGCCGAAAAGAGGCACATCTGGCCGCTCGGGCAATCCCATCGCCCTTTGCAGGGCCGCCTTGCACACCGCCTTGCCGGCCAGATTGTCCCGGTCGAAGTGCGCCGCCAAGTGGGGATCCCTGGCGGAGTTCCACACCTCCATGTCGATACCGTTGAGCACCCCGCGCAGATCGCGCCCGCGCGCAGCCAGCTCGCCGTCCAAGCCGAACCCGTATTCCGGGGTCTGAATCTCTCGTGCGTAGGTGGGGCTCACCGTGGACAGGAGGGTGGAATGGCGGATGGCAGCCTTCATCAAGTTCATGTCGCCGAAGTGCTCGAACTCGTTCGAGTTGAAATGATTCCAACCCAAACCTGTAATGAACATCGCGCCGCTTTCCCAGTTCCCCTGATAGGCAAGATTGTGAATGGTGAAAACCGTCGCACAACCGTGCAGCGGCTTGGCCCACTCCACTGTGTTCACGTAGACCGGCACCAGGGCGGTCTGCCAATCGTTGGCGTGAACGACGTCAGGAATCCAACCCAGCACCTTGCACAGTTCGAGCGCTCCGCGCGAAAACAGAGTGAAGCGTTCTAGATTGTCCTGGTACGACTGGCCGGGCGGTCCGTAGAGATCGGGCCGATCGAAAAAGCGGTTGTACTCAAGAAAGTAAATCGGCACATCGCTGCCCGGGAGCCGACCCATGCGTACGCCTGCCCAGGTCGTGCCGTAGTACATGGGAATGGGTACCAGTCCTTCCAGGCGTTCCAGTTCGTTCCACCGGATGCCCTGGTAGAGCGGCATCACCACGCGCACATCGATGCCCCGGCGGGCCAGCGCTCGTGGCAGGGCGCCTGCCACATCGGCCAGACCCCCGGTCTTGCGGAACGGGGCGACCTCCGAGGCCACGAACAGGACCTTGAGCGGGGCTTTGGCGCCCGGCGGGGGCACAATCGAAAACTCGCCCGGCAAGCGCCGACTGTCGACGGCGCGCTTGTCCGCGGCGCCAGGCGTCGGTTTAGCGACGGCGTGGCGCGGACGCCCAGCCTGACCAGGCTGCTTGGCAGACGAGGCCGGCGCTTTGCTGGCCCCAGGTCGATCGACAGACTGCGCCCCAGCGGGCCGGGGGCTGCTGGCGACTCCGGGCTGCGAACGGTGGACTGTCGACGGTCGGCTTCCGCCGCGCCTACGTGGCGTAGATGCGGTAGTCGATGTCCGGGAAGATGTTGTCTTGTGCTTCAATGCTGGCCAGGTAGGGCTCGTCCACCGCGCCCTTAGTCAAGTCTTCGTAAAGCCGGGTGAACCGGACGATGTGCTCGTTGAATCTGCGCGTGGCATACGGCACCGTGGTGCCGGTGGCCATGATAAACGTCCAGTCGCTAGCCTGCGCCAGCATCAACTCGCGGGCGGCCTGCTTGAGCGCCCGCACAGTGAGCGGGTTGGTCGCGCCCCAATGTCGGCGCGCCAGTTCCACCATGCGTTCGCCGGCGGCGTGGACGTGGCGCCAGGTCCACGCGTTGCTTTCGTTCACCCACTGCTCGCCGTAGCCCTTGAGTCCCCACGACGACGCGCCCGGGGTGGCCAGCTGGTTGGTGGGATGCCGGTCCAGGTACTCGCTGGGTGTGATGGGCTGGATGATGCTTTGGTCAAAGTGAAGCTGGCGATACACATCGGACAAGAAGATGGGACCCTCGTACCACCAATGCCCGTACAACTCTGCGTCGTAGGGGCTGACGATGATGGGCGGCCGGTCCATGCCCGCGGCCAGACGCTGCGCCTGCTTCTCCATGTTGCCGCGGAAATGGGAGGCGTGCAGTCCCGCCTTGCCGCGGGCGGCGTCCGGGTCGTAGACCCACTTGTCGTGCAGCTTGTCGTGGGTGATGGCGTGGTACTTGAAGCCGNNGTAGAAATCGCGGTAGTGCGGGTCGCCGGGATAGCCGTGCTTGGCGCTCCACACCTGTTCGGATGATTCGGTGTCGCGGCCGAAGGCGGCCACGCCGGTGGCGCAGTAGATGGGTGCGTACACGCCATAGACCGGCCGGCGGTCCGCGTACAAGATGGCGTGGCTGTCCACGAAGAAGTAGCGAATGGCCACCTCGCGCAGCAGCTCGTCGACCCCCGGCACGTATCCGCACTCGCCCAGCCACATGCCGGCACTGCGACGGCCGAAGTGCTTTTCGTAAAGCTCCGCCGCCGTGTGGACCTGGGCGCGCAGCGCGGCCCAGTTGCGGTCCATGAGCGGGAAGAAAGCGTGCGTGGCGGTAGACGTGATCACCTCGAGCCCGCCCTGATCCTGCAGGCGACGGAAGGCGCTCACCAGGTTGCCCTCGTGGCAGCGCCAGGTGTGGCGCAGGCTGAGGAAGCGATTGTGGTACATCTCGGCCAGACGGTGGTACTGCGGTTCCGACTTGGTCCGCTCCAGCTCCTTCTCGGCCAGCAGAATCAGATCATCCAGGTGGTCGGCGTACCTGGTCTTGAGCAGGTCGTCGGTCAACATGCTGATGAGCGGCGCGGACAGGGAAACCGTGCAACGGTAGGGCACGCCGTCTGCTTGTAGACCCTCGAAGATCTGGATGAGAGGAAGGTAGGTTCCACTGATGGCTTCGTACAGCCACTGTTCTTCCATCACCGTCGGGTCTTCGGGGTGACGGACGAAGGGCAGATGGGCGTGTAGAACCAGCGCGAAGTATCCGGTTGGCATCAGGCTTACTCCTTGACCGGGGGCGTGGAACCCATCGAGTCGGGCGACGGATAGGATCCGTCGCCCTTGACCTTGGCGTCCGCCATCCGCGCTTCGCTGGCCCCCAAGAAATGGCCTTCGCTGGCCCCGCCCAGGCGCGTATCGCTCGCCCCACCCAGACGCCGTTCGCTGGCTCCGCCGAGGCGGCTTTCGCTGGTTCCAGCCAACAGGCGCTCGCTGGCCCCGGCCAGTCGCACCTCACTGGCGCCGCCCAGGCGGCGCTCGCTCGCCCCGCGCATCAGGTATTGACTGGCGCCTATGTACATGCGCTCGCTGGCCCCGCGCGCTTTCACCTCGCTGGCACCGAGGTAGAACATCTCCGATGCGCCGCCCAGGCGGGCTTCGCTGCCGTAGCGCCAGCGCCGCTCGCTGGCACCGGGCGTGAGCTGTTCCGAAGCACCGGGCGGCAGCACGGGATGGATGTCGCGCACTTGTACTTCTTTCACTTCATCGGCGATCCACGACTTGAAGATCTCCCAGCGGGCCACCACCCCATGGCCAAAGTGCGCGCCCAGCCCACGGATGACCACCTGCCACGGGCCATGCACGACATGGGTGCGGCCCCCCACGCGATACACCCGCGTCGGGCCCACAAAGGCCTGGCGGATCGCCTCGGGTGCCTCCACCGGATGGGTAAACGGTCCCGCTTCCCACGACGAGATGGTCACCGGGCTTTCCCAGGACATCTGGCGATGGAATTCGGAGCTACCGTCGCCGAAGTGCTCCTCCCATTCGACCATTTCGGCGCGGCCTCCCTCGCCGAGCACCACGGACTCTTCCCAAGGCAGAAGTGCCACGTGGCGGGGTGGCGCGGGCGGCGGGCCCCCCTCGGCCTTGCCCGGGGCGGGTGCTGGCGCACCACGACCGTGAAGCCCGCGGCCTGCATGTTCCACCGGACCCCAAGTCGAGCGCACGCTGAGCCACTCGGGCTCGGAGAAAGGCGCAGTCTCGCGCCGGGGAAAATCGATGCGGCCGGAACGCGCAATCTTGATGAAGTAGCCTTCGCGCGATTTGAGACCCACGTCGACGAACGCCGACGAGCTGGGTTTGCCCACGTGGAAGAACCACTGGCGGTCGGCGCGATCGAGCCCATGGTCGAAATACGAGTGGGCATTGGTTCCGTCGAAGATGCGTCCCGTGCTGTCGTAAACGCGCAGGTTCAGCCAGGCATCCTTCCCGCTTGCGCCCAGGCCGGCTCGCGCCCGTTCCAAGGACTGGTCGGTGACCTCCCAGTACACAAAGAGGTGGTCCGGGTCCACCGCCATGCCGGTCACTCGGTCGTAGTCGTAGGCCCACGGGATGTCGCGTGGTTCTTCGGCCTTGCCATGTGACCCCAGCTCGAACTTGTGTGAAATGGGGGGCGGTTCGGGTATCTCGATCGAAGGACTGGCGATCTTGCCAACAGTCTTGGCGCTGGGGCCGCTGGCCCTATCCGCGGCTTTCTCGGCCGGGTTGCTGGCGCCTTTTTCGGGCCGGGCGGGCTCAAGTAGGCTGGTCAGCTCCTCCCAGATGCGTTCCGCCAACGCGCTCTTGCTGAGCTTTGATGTCCCCTTCTGTCCCAGCCGCTTGCTGCATTCGAAGAGCTGGTGATGGGTGAACTTGGCCAGCCCATCGCGACCAATCTCGAGGAATGCCGCGGGTTCAGAGAGCCCCAAGGCCCCTAGTGCACGCGTTGCCACTTTTTCTTGTGATGACTGACCTAGCCCCATGACGCCCCACGTCTATTGGTTTTCAAGAACTGAGCGCTTGCCCCGAGGGGTAACGCCGCGCGGGCCAGAGCGTAAAGCCGAAATTGGGAGAATTCCAGATAAAGATGAGAGGCCCAGCATCACGTATGATGCGGGAGAAACGCAAATCCTGTCGCGGCCAAGATAACTCTGCCACGGGAGGGCCGGCGTCGCGCCTGGGAGCCGTGCTATGGTCTGGCCCTTTCAATGCGTGTCGGCCCCATCGAAATTGGCCCGGGTGCCTTGCTCGCACCCATGGAGGCGGTGACAGACCTGCCTTTCCGCACCATCTGCGAGGAGCACGGTGCGGCTTTGACTTTCACCGAATTCTTGTCGGCCGAAGCCCTCACCCGCGGTGCGGAGCGGGTTGTGCGGCGCATGTGGCCCAGCTTGGGTGGGCGGCGCTTCGTCGTGCAGGTTGTCGGTCGCCAGCCCGAGCTGCTGGCGCGCGCGGCCGCGATGGCGGCTGAGGCTGGCGCCACGGTGGTGGACATCAACATGGGCTGTCCAGCGCGCAAGGTCACTGCCGGTACCTGTGGGGCGGCTCTCATGCGCGAGCCAGCGCTGGCCGCCGCGATCGTCGGCGCCGTGCGCGCGGCCTTGCCCTCGTCTATACCGGTGACGATCAAGCAGCGGGTCGGCTGGTCGGATTCCTCGATCAACGCGTCCGAATTCGCCTTGCGTATGGTCGAGTCCGGAGCGGCCATGGTGACGGTGCACGGACGCACGCGCGAGCAGGGCTTCTCCGGTCAGGTGCGCCTGGGGCCGATCGCGGCGGTGCGCGCGGCGTTGCCTTCGTCTATCCCGGTGGTGGGCAATGGCGACGTGAAGACAGTCGACGACTACCGCCGCATGAAGAACGAAACCGGCTGCGACGCTGTGATGGTCGGTCGCGCCGCGCGGGGCAATCCTTGGCTGTTCCGGGCCATCCACGCCATCGAGACCGCCGCGGCGCTGCCGGCTTCGCCCACGATTGCCGAGCAGCGGGCAGTGTGGCGGCGCCATGCCGATCTGGTGGCGGAATACGCCAGCGCCGAGATGCGTCTGCACGAGTTGCGCAAGACCTTGGCCTGGTATTCGCGCGGCTTGTACGGCGGGGCCGACCTGCGCCGTCGGGCCTTTCGCGAGCCCCAGCCTCAGTCCGTCATCGAACTGGGCGAGGGCTTCTTTGACGCCGTGGAGGCGCGCGAGCGAGCCCGCGCCGACATCGGCGAGGTGTTGTTCCCCGACGGCATCGCGGCTCGTTGTCTGGCCCGCCATCGGCGGCGCCAGGGCGAGGCAGGAGAGAAGACTTGCGCAGGCTAGGTCTCTGGCTCATCGGCTCGCTGATGTTCTGGTCAGCGACGGGCTGCGAAGATCGCTCATATCGCGAGATCGGCGCCCAGATCAACGCCCTCACCAAACCTGGTGGGGGTTCTGTGGACGATGCCATTTCACAGTTGGCCCGGATGGGCCGCCGCACTCTTCCCCAGATCGAGACCGCCCTGCACACGGCCTCGCCGCGCGGCAAGAGCAACCTCATCAGGGCGCTGGATGCCATCGGCGATCCCGAAGCCGCGGCCATCGTGCAACACTTCGCGGTCTACGACGCCAGCGCCGAGGTGCGCGCCGCCTGCGAAGAGTTGCTGCAGCGTTGGGCTGCGGCCAGCGATCGCCGCGCCGGCCCTGCGCGCCAGGCCCTCGCGCGCGTGGGCGAGAAGCGGGCCAAGGGCGAAGGGCCAGAGTAGCGCGACTTCTTCGGGTTTACGATTAACCTATCGGACGCTGCCGATCACGTACCCTGACCGTCGATGACGACGGCCAGGCGCGCGCCCACGCTGGTCGGGCTATCGACTCTGTATTGCCGGCGGCGGCGGCGGCGGCGGCGGCGGCGGTGGCGGTGGCGGCGACGCGGCCGGGGGCACTGATGGCGGTGCCGATACCGGGGGTGGCGGCGGAGCAGCCGGGGCCGGAAGGGCAGTTGCTGGTGGCGGCGCTCCTGGCGGGGGCGGAGCCGGAGCAGCCGGCGCCACAGACGGCGGCGGCGGAGCTGGTGGCGGTGGGGGCGGCGGTGGCGGCGGCGGGGAAGTCGCTGTGGCACCATTCGGGGGCGGGGTGGTGATAACGATCGGAGTTATGCAGCTTGAGAGGTCGAAGAACATGAACTCCAGCGCCTTCTCCTGGCCGTTGAGCGCGCGGACTTTGCATTCCGTGGGGAATATCGGCGTAGCACCCGTCTTGCGGACCGTGTCCTGGTCGGCCGTTGTGGCCGCAGAAGACACATGAACGCCGGTGTAGACCACGCGGCCGCACTTGTTGGTCTGCTCGACCGGCGTGAGGAAGTCGAAGTAGTGGACGTGCTTTGACGAACTGTCGGTGGTTGAAGTTGGATTGTAAATCCAGCGCTCCGCGGGGCCTCTCACCGTGGATGACGTGTACTTCGATTTGGGTATTGAGGCTACTGCCGAATTGGTGAGTTGCAGGGTGCCAAGCGTTGTCGACGCTTTGGCATTTTGCAACCACTGGGCGAACGCTATACCTTTGTCAAACGATTGGTCGATGCGCGTTGTCAGGTCGGCAGCCGAAATCTCAGCGCCTGAAGGATAGGTGGAAGCAGTCGGGAGAGGAGGAGACTCCCATGTCGCTATGTCGCCGTACGGCCCGGGTTGCTCGACGCCGCCGGGCACGAATGTAGACCTGAGCCACATCGAAAAGTAGTGTTCCAGGAAGACCTTGCCTCCACCGTCGAGGTAGGTCTTCATTTTCTGTTGCCTGGCCGCGGTCACGTAGTCGGCGCCTGCGGCGAAGTAGAGGGGGGCGGCCGCGCAATTCATGAGTACCATGTCGTAGCCCTGCAGCGCCGTGACCGAGTCCAGCACTGTGGACGCTAGAGGGAAGGCTGTGCCATCCACGTAGCTGGTTGCGCCGTTGACATCTCGGGAGTTGTCAGTTCCCGTCTTAGCGTCTTGCAAACGGTTGGCGTCGGTGGCCAAGAAGTGGCTGAAGAGATTGATGTGCCCGGTTCCCGTGGGATTGGTGAATTCTGCCGTGTCGATGCCGATTCTGGTCAGCAGACACTCGAGAGCGTCGAGGGTGCCGGTGGTGATCGCGATCTTGGGCATGCTGGTGTATTGGCCATTGTTGTCGCCGTCGGTGATGCTCTTCGGCAGACGCAATAGGGTTGCCGGCGCGGTGTCTGCAATCACATTGTTTGCGCACTGATGGGTAACCATCGTGGCTGGTATGGTCACCTGGCGCCGCCACTTTCCAAGCTGCATGACCAGTGGGAAATCGACCCCCCAGGGCACGTTGCTGAGTGTGAAACTCCCATCGGGAGCAGTGAGCGCGGTCGCAATGGGCTGCCCCGACACTTGGGCGTCGCAAACGGGGCAGCTTGTTCCCGCACCGGGCGTGATTGGGTCCAGCGCCGCGTTCGGTATAGACACAATCACATTGTAGAGCGGGTTCAGTCCCGCCGGGTCGTACACCGTACCGCTGATGCTGGTCGTGGCTGTACCGGTGCAGGCGACCTGCTTCAGACACAGGTTGCCACAGCCGCAGATATGGGCTGAGGGCAGGCCACAGGTGGTTCCGCTTGGACACGTCGTGGGGCAGCTCAACGTCCCGCCACAATTGTCACCAATACTGCCGCAGTACTGCTGGACCCCAGCTGAGTTGTTGCACGCGACCTTCACGCAGTCAGGCCCGCCCACGCACACATTGTTGCTGCCGCAAGTCCAGTTGGCGCCAGAGGCGGTGCAATCCGTGCCGCAGGGAAGCGCGTTACCGCAGCCGTCGCCGACCGTCCCGCAATACTGGCCGCCCGCGGCCGGCTTGCAGGTCAGGGCGGGGCACACCCCTGCCACTCCCTTGCACAAGCCGCCCTGGCAGGTCCATCCGGCCTTCGTGCACGCGGTCCCGCAATCTACCGATGATCCGCACCCGTTCCCGACCACGCCACAATACTGGTCGCCGTTAACAGTTGTGCAGGCCAGCGGCAGACACCCCGAGCCCCCTTTGCACAAACCGCTCTGGCAGGTCCATCCGGCCTTTGTGCACGTGTCCCCGCACGTTACCGAGTGGCCGCACCCGTCGCCAATGGTTCCGCAGTATTGGTCTCCTGAAGCCGTCGTGCAGCCAACTGGCGTGCAGATGCCGATCAGTCCCTCGCACAGACCATTGTCACATACCCATCCCGCCTTGGGGCAGGTCGTGCCACAGTCGAGCGTCCCACCACATCCATCGCCGATTGCCCCGCAGTAGTTGTCCCCGCTCGCCGCCACGGCGCAGGTCGTGAGCGCTGGGCAATTGGGGTCACCCTTGCAGACGTTGTGGTCGCACACCCATCCCGCCTTGGGACAGCTGGTTCCGCAATCGAGCGTGCCACCACACTTGTCCCCGATGGTCCCGCAGTAGTGATCACCGCTCGATGCATCGCATGTCGTCTGCGTGCACACCCCTGGGCCGCCCTTGCAGATGTGGTCGGTTCCACAGGTCCATCCCGTGAAGCAGTCGTCCCCACATTCCAGTGTCCCGCCACAGCCATTGCCCACGGTGCCACAGTAGCGATCCCCGCTCGAAGCAGTGCAAGTCAGAAGGCTGCAGTAAGGCGGCACTCCCTTGCAAATGTGGTCATCTCCACAGGTCCAGCCGGCCGGGCAATCATCCCCACACTTCAATGACCCGCCGCAATTGTCGCCCACTGTCCCGCAGTAGTGATCTCCGCTATCGGTCGCGCAACTGATCTTGGTGCACACTATAGGCGGTCCGATACACAGGTTGTCCTTACACTCCCATCCAGTCTTCGGGCAATCCGTCGGACAGTCCAACGTGCCACCGCATCCGTTGCCGACCGTGCCACAGTACCGTCCGCCACCCGCGGTGTCGCATGTGGCCGGTATGCATACCGGGGGCACACCGACGCAGACGTTGTTTTCGCAGGTCCAGCCTGTGGGGCAGTCATTGCCGCATTCGAGGGTACCGCCACAGCTATTGCCAATGGTACCGCAATAGTGATCGCCGCTCGATGTCTCGCAGGTCAGCGCCTTGCACACGAGGGGCGAGCCCACACAGAGGTGGTCGACGCAATCCCATCCAGCGGGACAGTCATTGCCACATTCCAAGGTATCGCCGCAGCCATTCCCGACCGTCCCGCAATAGTGGTCTTCTGCTGTCGGCTGGCAAGTTACCAGCGTACAGAAGGGAGGCTCTGCCTTGCAGACATTGTCCGTCCCACATTTCCAGCCGGGCTTCGGGCACGTGTCCGGACAGTTGAGTTGCCCGCCACAGCCGTCGCCAATCGCTCCACAATAGTCCCCGCCTGGCGCACTACACGAAGTGAGGCAAGCGGCCCCTCCGTCGGGACAAGGCCCGCAGGAAGCCGTCTGCCCGCAACTGTCGGTGATGTCTCCGCAGGCTCCTGCCCGGCACGTGAGGACCGGACAGACGCCACCGTCCGCGGTGCGCGGCTCAACTAGCGTCACAAACGGTACCTCGGGAAGCAACTGCCCCGCCTCGTTCATCCAAATTCCCGCTGGGCCGTCAGTTGAGGCGCTCACCGTATTGTCGCTGCTACAGGCGGCGGTCCACGCCAGAAAACAAACGGCCAGTCCTTGAAGAGAAAAGACTGCTTGACGGCCAATTCGCGCCCTCAGGCGGCTGACCGAAATATCGCGCCTCATTCGTGTGTCCCCTCGTGACAAGTTTCTTCCTCAAGCGTACTCGTCGTCGCCGCGATCATGCAAGGATGAACGCGTGGCTGCGCCTATCTGACGCACGCGCCAATATGCTGCACGCCAACGGTCGCGCCACAGAGCGGGCTATTGGTTGTACGGGTCGCTGGGCGGCGGCAGCGCTGGCGGTGGCGCCGCCGGCGGCGGTGGCGGAGGTGGCGCGGCCGCAGGTGGCGGCGCAGCCGCAGGTGGCACCGAGGGCGGCGGAGACGCAGGGGGAGGAGGTGGTGGGGGTGGAGCGGGCAGGGCAGCCGGCGGCGGCGGTGCTCCTGGCGGGGGCGGCGCTGAAGCCGCCGGTGGTGCGGCAGATGGTGGCGGCGCCGCGGGCGGTGGTGGTGGTGGCGGCGGTGGAGGAGCGCTAGGGGGTGGCGGTGCCGCCGGGGCCGTCGCTCCAACTGTGGGCGGCGGCGTTGGCGGCAGCTCAGGGGGATTCACGCACCCGGAGAGGTCGAAGAACATGAACTCCATCGCCTTCTCCTGGCCGTTGAGCGGCCGAATCTTGCATTCAGTGGGGAACACAGGCGTGCCGCCCAGCACACGCACCGCATCCTGATCTGTGCCAGAGCTCGACGAGGAAACGTGTATTCCTGTGTAGACAACGCGGCCACACTTCGCCGTTTGGTCAGTTGGGGTGAGCAAGTCGAAGTAGTGCACGTGGTTTGACGTGCTGTTCGTGCCGGAGACCGGGTTGAATATCCAGCGCGTGGCCGGCGCCTTGGTGATCTTGGCCGTGTACTTTGACTTCAGTGAGCCATTGCTGGAGTCGCTCAGTTGCAGGCTGCCCAGAGTCGCCGAGGCTGAAACGGTTTTCAACCATTGCGCAAATGCCTGCCCTTTGGCAAACGACTGATCGATGTTGGTCATCAGGTCAGCACTCGCGATGGCTGTCCCCATGGTCGCATCCCACGTCGCCACATCGCCATAGGGTGCGGCCAGTGAACTGGTGGACGTCAGGAAGCTGGCAAAGTAGTGTTCGAGGAAGACCTTGCCGCCGCCGTTGACATAGGTCTTCAGATTCTGGCGGCGGGCCTCGGTCACGTATTGTCCACTTCCCGGGGTAAGATAGTTGGAACCGGCACAGTTGACTATGATGATATCGTAACTCTGTTCAGTCGTCGCCGAGTCGAATAGCGTTGTCGCGACCGGAAAGGTGTCACCGCTAGTGCCAGCGTACTTTGTAGCCCCGTTGTCTCCGCTCGAGGAGAGCAGGCTGTAGAGATTGATGTGGCCCGTTCCTGTTGGATTTGTGAATTCGGCGGTGTCAATACCAGCTCGGGTCAACAGACACTCCAGGGCGTCGATCTGGCCCGTGGTGATGGCGATCCTTGGCATGCTGGTGTATTGACCATTGTTATCCCCGTCGTGGATATTCCTTGGCAGGCGCAACAATCGATTGGGCAGTGTTCCGGCGTCGGGCGGGCTGTCGATGATGGGGTTATCTGCACACTGGTGGGTGACCATCGACGCAGGAATGGTGACCTGGCGCCTCCACTTGCCAAGTTGCATGACCAGCGGGAAATCAGTGCCCCAGGGTACGTTGTTAAGGACGAAGCGTCCGGTGGCATCGGTCAGCGCAGTGGCAATCGGTTGGCCGGACACTTGGGCGTCGCAGGAGGTGCAGCTCGCACCAGTGGGGATAGGCTCCAACGCCGCGTTCGGAATGGAAACGATGACGTTGTACAGCGGGTTGTAGCCTGCAGGGTCGTACACCGTGCCGCTGATGCTGGTAGTGGCCCCGCCGTCGCAGCGAACCTGCTTCAGGCACAGGTTGCCGCAACTGTCACAAACATGCGCGGAAGTTTCCCCACAGGTCAGGCCGTTCGCGCAGGTCGCCGGGCAGCTCAGCGTGCCTCCGCAGCCGTCGCCGACGCCTCCGCAGTACTGCTGAGCACCACTGGCGTTGTTGCAGGTGAGCTTCACGCAGCCCGCGCCGCCCACGCACGCGTTCTTGCTGCCGCACACCCAGCCGCTGCCCGCAGCCGAGCAGTCCGTGCTGCAACCTAGTGAGTGGCCGCAGCCGTCGCCGATGGTCCCGCAGTACTGGTCGCCGTTTGCGGTTGTGCAAGCCAATGGCACACAGTGGGCCACCGGCGCGGCTTTGCACAGGTTGTCTTGGCAGGTCCATCCGGGCTTCGTGCAAGTGGTTCCGCAGTCGAGCGAGTTGCCGCACCCGTCTCCGATGGTCGCGCAGTACTGGTCGCCGTTGGCCGTGGTGCAGGCCAGCGGCGTGCAGTTGGCGCCCGGCCCCGCCTTGCACAGGTGATCTTTGCACTCCCATCCGCTCTTCGTGCAAGTGGCTGCGCAGTCCACCGAGTTGCCGCAGCCGTCACCGATGGTTCCGCAGTATTGGTCTCCCGCCGTCGTGGTGCAGGTTTTCGCCAGGCAGCCAGAGGTGGGACCGGCCTTGCACAGACCGTCGACGCACCCCCAGCCAGCCTTGGGGCAGGTAGGGCCGCAGTCGAGCGTCCCGCCACAGCCGTCCCCAATGGCCCCGCAATAATTGTCCCCGCTCGATGCCACACAGGCCAGGGGCTGGCAGGTCGAGTTGCCCTTACACATGTTGTGCTCGCACACCCAACCTGCCTTGGGACAGGTCGTTCCACAGTCGAGCGTGCCGCCGCACTTGTCGCCGATCGTGTCACAGTAGTGGTCCCCGTTCGGGGCGCCGCACGCCGCCGGCGTGCACACCCCTGGGCCACCCTTGCAGATGTGGTCGTCTCCACAGGTCCATCCTGCGAGACAGTCACTCCCACACTCGAGAGTACCCCCGCCGCCGTTGCCCACGGATCCACAGTAGCGCTCACCACTCGCCGTCGAGCAGCTCAGAGGGACACAGAAAGGCTGTACTCCCTTGCAGATGTGCTCGTCTGCGCAAGTCC
>PMLB01000399.1 GCA_003158735.1 Myxococcales bacterium
TGTCGTGCGAATCGCAATTCAGAATCAGGTTGCCGCCAGTTCCCGTGTCGATGAAGAGCCCCGGCCCGAAGCCGTTATGGATGTTGAGCAGCTCGAACGTGTTGTTGCTCGCCCCCTTGGTGCGGAGCATGGAGTAGGAGTGGGAGCCACTGGATCCGACCTTGCCGTTGGCGATCTCAAGTCCCTTCAGATGCATCCAGCTGCCGGTCACAGTGATGGCTGGATTGTCCGACCCCGAGCTGGCCAATGAGTAGTTCGAGAAATCGAGAATAGGCACCTCGCCCGGATACGCCCAAATCTTGGTGCGGTTGGTGTCCGAGGTTCCGCTCTTCGAAAGCGTGATCTGGCCTGTGCTGGAGTAGGTTCCCGCGCGCATCCAGATGGTATCCCCCGCCGCGGCGGAGTTGTTTGCCTTCTGAACCGTGGCAAAGGGCGACGCCTGGGTCCCGGGACTCGAATCGCTGCCGGTCGGCGACACGTAGTATTCCGCCGCCGATGCATGCCCCCTCGCCAGGAAGACACAGAAAAAGGCGACTCCAGCGGACAACAGGGCCAGTCTCTTCGAACTCTGCGGCTGCTTCGACATGCGTACTGACGCTTGCGTCAATACTTCGTTGTTTCTCATGGCGGTCCTTCCCACAGGGCACAGTGTACTCCTCGCATCCTCGCCGAGCGAGGTGCTCTGGTCGGCAAATCTCTGCTGCGGCCGTCCGTGAACACTTCCATGCCAGATGACGCACCCCAGATGTGCACCAGAACCTTCTGGGGCTTTGGCGGTGCAACCGCAACAGGAATGAAATTGCCAAAGGAATTCGACTTAGGCTGACTCGCCTCGTGTCCCCGCGTGAACGCCCATGGCTCCTGCCAACCTCTCCCTGTCGTCGTGCCTATCACCGGCCCGGATGGACTAGCGTGCGGGCGAGCCCGCCGGAGTCGCAGAGGGAGCCACGGGCGCCGGGACGGAATAGCCGGCACCGTAAGGGGTCCCGTAGGGGGCTGGAGCTGGAACCGGTGCGGCCGCTGGGACACTGGGCTTGGCAGGGGTGCGTGCGGCTGGAACTGGAGGCACAGCGCTGGGCGCCGGTGGTATGGCGTCGGTAGGCGCCGGCGCACGAAGCGGAGCGGGCGGTGGCGGTAGCGCTGGCGATGGCATTGGCGATGGCGGCGTCGGCCCGAACGCCGGGTAGGCGACTTCAGCAGGACGCGGCGGCGCCACGGGTGCGGGTGGTGCGGTCATGACCGGCGCACCAGGAGGCGGCGACGCGAGCGCGGGCGGGGCCAGGGGCGGCAAGGGCACAAACTGAACGGCCGATTTTTGGAAGATGGGAATCAGAAGCATGTTGCGTTTGCTGTCCAGGCCGATGTCGGCAGGTGAGGGAATTCCCGATATGACTTCCTTGAATTCTCCGCGGGGAAAACCACGGTAGATGGCAGAGGCTTCCCAGCTGGAAATGAGGAATGAGCCGTCGTCTAGCCTCACAATCCCGTCGAGTCCACCCTTTGGCAGCTTGGTGGCCGGTCCTGTGCCGCCCTGTTGGTCGACGTGGAACAGGTGGTTTGCGCCCAGAGCGACGACCCACACCCCGTCACTGTCCGCCAGCAGGCCGCTCGGCCAGTGCAAGGCTTCGTCACTGATGAGGACGCCCACTGAGCCCTTCTTCACGTTGATCGCGTAGATTGCATCCTTGCCAGTGCCGGCGAAACTCCCGGCCTTGAAAGTCACCGCGCTGTCGGAAACGTAGAGCGTCTTGCCATCAGGCGACGCCGAGAGATCGTTGAGAAAGACCGAATCCGGTACCGTGATCACGCCTTTGGCTTTGCCGCTCTTGCGGTCGAACTTGCGCACGACATTGAGATCCGTCACGTAGAGGATGTCGCCGATGATGGCCAGTCCCTTGGGCGCGTTCAGCTCGCTTGCCTTCTTGCTTCCGTCGACGAACTTGAGCGCGATGACCTTGCCATCGGGGCCAATCTTCGAAAGGAAACCGTTCTTGTTGGGAATGGCGGCCTCGCCGTTGATGTTGCTCACGAAATACACGTCTTGGCCCGCATCCCAAAGCACGGATTTTGGCATCTGCAGACCGGCATCCCTGACCACGATCGTGGCCGGTCCGGACGGTGGCGGCGGCGGGGGCGCGACGGGTTCAGGAGCCGGCCGGGCCACCACAACCCGCTGGGGCGGAGCTGCGTTCGGGCACACCGGCGCAGGGGCTGGGTGGAGGCAACATCCGGCTGCGAGGATCGCAACACTCGTACCGAGTAAAACGGGGATACAGCGTATCGAACGATCCATTCTTCACCTCTCGTGGTTGCTGTTCGCGCGTAGATAGCTGTGGTGCGTGGCTATAGACTAGACCGAAAGCCTGCGAACCCACAACCCGCCCGCGCAAAAAAACATTCTGGGGCTTTGGCGTCACAACTGCAAGGGCACCGGTAGCGAACGTCTACTGCAAGGCCGCCTCTGAATCGGCGACTTGCTCGATCTCTTGGCGGAGCAAGGAAGACGCGACTATGTCCGATGGGCCAGCACCACCATCCGCGCTGGCGATGGGGGTGAGCGTCCAGCGCACGGTCCAATCGGCTCGATTGCCAGCGCCAAGGGGCGCGTACGCTCCCTGGTTCTCGACTTCCTCGTAGGTAAAACTCGGGTCGGTATAGAATTCAACCTCACCTTCGCCGACCGCATCTTCTGATGCGGGAACATCCGTCCACGCTTGCACCAAGAGCAGATCCCCCGAAAGGTGTGCTTGGTAGCCTTTGCTGCCGCCGGCGGCGCAGAGCTTGGTCTGACCCGTGGTGGGGAGGTCGGCAAAGAATGTGTAGGATTCGAAATCGGAGGTTGCCGGCACAGCAAAAGTTCCGCTGCACGTCCGCGGCGCCGGTCCGCTGTCGGGGTTGGGGAAGAACGTGACCCCTCCAGGGGCGACCCGGGTGATCTCCCACGGTGCCAGGGAGACCGAGGTGTTTCCCTGGTTGATGAAGCCATAGGTGATGCTGACGACGTTGTTGGCGGAATTGACAGCCAAGTGCTTTTCGATGGTCATCGTCGGGGCGCCGGTCGTGATGGTGAACGAACTCGATGTCAGAACCAGCACGTCGCCTTGGACTGACACAGAATAGGCGCTGGTGTCGATGGTTGCGATAGGTGGCCAGTTCCAAAGCGTCTGCGGACTCGGCCAGAAGGTCGCTCCAAATTGCGCGGCTCCCGCGGCCTGGGTAACCAGAATGTTTTGGCCCGAAAGGGAGAACTTCACGATGCGCGCACCGTGGTTCGCGTCGACCCCCAAGACGTATGAGCCCCAAGTGAACGTGCACATTCGCGCGCTGTCGCACACGGGAATGACTCCGTTGGGAGAGACTTCATACGTCACACTGCTGAGCCCGTCGCCCGATTCGGGGTTCGTCTGCGAACCGCTGGCATCGCCGGGGGCTGGCGCCATGGAAGCACAGGCCCCAAGCGAGCCCAGCAAGGCGGTCCAGACAACCTGTTTCATGCGCGAACCCTAGCATCAAGGGAGCTCGTCCAGAAGGATCCCAGTGGCAGGAGACGTGGGCGTTTCCGGCTTGGGCCCGCCCAGCCGGCCTCAACTCTAGCCCACGAAAAGCAGTCCATCCCGCTTCCGCAGGTCAATGACTCAGCATGACTTGTCGCGGCTACTTGAGGAGTTGCGTTTCTTCCGGCGGAATGCCTGAGCCATCTGCCCCAGTCCAAGCCACTATAGCCTACAGCCATCTGCTGTGTTGGAGTACAAGACCCTCCCTCCGGTCCGCCGCCCAGCCGTTGGTTTCGCCTGCCCCACAGAAGGAGCCTCTCATGAAATCCATGCAACGCTCATCGAGAAGCGACCCGCGTCACCCCCGGCTCGCCTGGCTAGTCGCCGGCCTGGGCCTGTTCGCTGCCGGGAACGTGCTGGCCGCGGAGTACTACGTGTCCCCCACGGGTAGCGATACGAATCCCGGGACTCAGGCCGCGCCCTTCGCCAGCATTCAGAAGGCAAACAACTCTGCCGCGGCGGGGGATACCATCTGG
>PMLB01000308.1 GCA_003158735.1 Myxococcales bacterium
TGAGGGGGGGCGGAAAATCAACCTGGGTGGGGGGCACTGGGGGGCACTCTTCGACCTAGAAGGCCGAATGGTTGCGTCCATCGGCCGACGGCCAGGGTCACGACGTGTTCCGGGGCCGGTCTTTAGCCTGGAAACCTTCACCTACGACGTGTACGGGAATCTCACGACTGTAATCACTATCCAGTACTTTCGGCAATTGTCGCGCACGACCTGCACATACGAGTGCTGGCCGGCCGGCAAGGTGGCGCTGATGCAGTGAAAGCAGGGCGGTAGGGGGCGGGCATAATCTGTCTTGGAGGTGTTCAGGCTACGCTGGTCGCCAGCCAGAACGCGACCATCCTCTTTGCGTGCAGGCACCGACGGTCATGGATGCACCAGAGGCCGGAAATGTCGCCGGTTAAGGACGGCAGCTTATGAGCGACCCAAAATCAGACGAGAGCAACATGGAGATGGAGTCGAGTGTATCCATCGCGGTTGTAAAACCAGATCACGGCGCCATCATCGAGCGAATGGAGGATGGAGTCAATCTCGCCGCGGGCGCGCTGAGCGCGGCTGGCATCGCAGGGCAANNGGGCAAGCGCAGCGAAATCGAGTAGCTCGGCGAGAATGTCACCGCGCTCATCGGGATCGCTGACCCGTGGTTTTCAAAGACTCGCTCCACCTTCAGCGGCGGCGGTGGGCCGCGTAGAGCAGGTAATGCTCGGCCACGAGCTGTTCATAGACGCGCGCCTCACCCAGCCAGCGACGGCGTGACTGGAAGCGGGCGATCTCCAATCCGGAGCGGGACGGGCGCACGTCACCGGTCACACCGCGCTCCATGAAGTCCAGCCGAAAGCTGTGCACCGTGCGCCCCAAGACTGTGAGCAACGGGCGGCGGCCGCTGACGGCGAGCCCGAGCTCTGGCGCGCGCCGCGCGAACTCGGTGTGGTCGAAGAGCGCAAACTCGCTCTTGGTGAAGGCGTCGACCTGATCGTGGACCTCGCCCAGGAGGTCGAGCGTCGACTCGATGTCGACGTCCGTGCTGGTGGGTAGACCGAAGATGAGCATCACGAGGTTCGAGATGTCCGCGCGGGCGCTGTCGGTGATCGCGGCGCGGATCTCCGCCACGTGGGTGCCCTTGCGGCACAGATCGAGCAATCGCTCGGAGCCAGTCTCAACGCCGAAGGAGAGCCACACGCACCCTGCCGCTCGCGCAGTGGCGAGCAGTTCTTTGGTGTAGCGTCCGGTCGGCCGCGCCATCGAGTGGAACGCGAGATCGAGACCGCGCGCACTGATGGCGTCGCTGAGCTCGGCAAGAGCCCGCGGTCCTACGTACTGATCGGCGAGGTAGAAGTGGCGCGCGCCATAGCACCGGCCATACAGGGCGAGCTCGTCGGCAAAGGCGGCGGCGTTCTTTTGGCGATAGCCGCCAAAAGAGAAATTGTGGGCACAGAAGGAACAGACACGCCAGCGGCAACCGCGGGAGAGCAAAACGGGCAGCACGAGCTCGGGCACCAAGTACCCTCCGAGCGCCAGGTCGGAGAAGTCGGCTGCACCGAGCAGGACGGCGGCAGCGCAACCTGGGGCGGTGTGCGGAACTTGCGCTGTGGCGAGGCCCGGGATCTCGAAGTGAGAGCGGCCTTCGAGCAGCGCACTGAGGACTGCTTCGCCTTCGCCGACGGCGACCCCATCCAAAAACGGGCAGGCGGCGAGCAACTCGGGTATCTCGACGTGTGAGGTGGCGGCGCCGCCGAGAAGCACGAACGGGCGGCGGGCCGGCCGCGGCGGCTGCTCTGCGTCCAGCCAGCGAGCGAGGGCGAGGGCGAACGTGAGCTGGGGCAAATAGAGCGCCGAGAGGCCGACGACGTCTGGATCCCCCTCAAGCACGGCCGTGGCCTCTGCGCTGAGCAACGCGATGAGTGGGGCCGAGGGCAGCTCTCCTTCGAGGTAGCGTCGGGCGTCGCGCTCGACATCCCCGAGCTGCCGAGCCAGGTCGCCGAGCACGGTGAGCTGCGCGAGGTAGGTCGCCTCGTGGTAGAAATCGGCCGCCCGCCCAGCGAAAAACGCGGCGGCATCGCAGCTCGCGGTGGTCGACGTGAGCAAGGAGCGCCAAGCGTGCTGGTTGAGATCCACGACATGCAGCTCGGCGTTCGGGCTGTGGCGACGAACGTGACCGGCGAGTACCGCGACCCCGAGCGGGACATATGCCGGGTGGGCTCCGGGAACGAAAGCGAGGGTGAGCTTGGGGGAACTACGCTGCATGTGTTTGTTGGTTTCATCTAGCCGAGAATCGCAATTCTGCTCAGGCAATCGATCAAGGGGAATTGCCGGGCCAGATGGAAAAGTCCAGCGGGGCGCGCATGAAAGCCAACACCGATATCTACCTGCCGCGATTGTCTTGGACTTGCCCAAGGAAAGGGGGGAGCATTGCCCGACCAAACTGCAGGAGGATATCACCATGGGCGACAAGTCACCGAAGGCGAAAGACAAATCCAGGAAGCAGGACACCGCGGACAAGAATCAAAAGGCGCTGGCTGCCAAGGCGAAAATGTCGCCGTC
>PMLB01000456.1 GCA_003158735.1 Myxococcales bacterium
CGGGACCGCGTTGCCCCCTGCCCAACCGAGCGCCAAAGCCGCCTTGCGCAAGAGGAGCTTGTCGCCCGCATCGGCCGATGCGGCTTTCTGTTTCACCACCGTTTCCAAGAATGCCCGGCCAGGTCGCGTGGACATCACGCCCAGGGCGCTGACCGCGTGCGCGCGTAGCTGCGGCTCAGCCTTGGCGTCTCCTGCGACGGCAATCAGGATCTCGTCGATCCCTGGTCCGAGTGCCGCCCATTCGGCAGCCGAACGCGGGATGGTGTTCGCCCGCAGACGGGCCTCGACTGCGGCTCGATCAGGCCGAGCTGCAGGGGCAGCAGGCCCAGCCACAAGCACGCTCATAGCTGCGCTCAGCCAAAAGACGAGCATTGTCCAACCCTACCACGGCTTGGGTTATAGTGGCCTCTAGCGGTGGACCTGACCCACCGCCCAGCACCCGGAGGACGTGATGGCTCGTTGCCCGACGATCGTAGCTTTCGCCCCGATGTTTCTTCTCGGTCTCAGCCCTGCGGCCCGCGCGCAAGACGAGGCCGCTGCCAACCAACCAGCAGACGCCCAGGCCCAACCGGCCGAGGAAACTCCGGCGACTGCAGGAAAAACAGCCGAGACAACCTCATCCAGCGCCCCACAGTTTGGCCTGGGGTTCCAGGCGCGCTACATCTCGCTACCCAGCGCGTTCCTGGCCATGTTCCTCAAAGCCAGCCGGCCGCTGTCGTCATGGGGCGTTGGTCTTGAGGGCTTCAGACGCAAGCAAGACAAGGAGAATCCGAATCGGTACTGGGAGCTTTCACTCGGCGTGGGATACCAAAACATGAGCCCGCCCGATGGGAACTGGCTGGGCAATGGCCACGCTGCGGACGTCGACACCGATTGGGTCCAATTCAAGAACTTCGGTTTCTGGACCATCGATTTCTCTTTCATCCAACGCCAGTTCTTCAACGACGTTTTCGGCATTCACTATGGCGCCGGACTGGGCCTGACCATCGTCCAGGGTGACATCCTGCGCACGTCGTCGTCCAGCGCCTGCACAGACGCCAACCTCGGCAACACCAGCGTGTGCCGGCCGAGAGTCTGCACGTCATTGGCCGCAGGCTGCACAGAAACCGAGTTGAAAAACAGTCAGGGACCACCCGACACCGGGTCCGGGCCCGGTGGTGCTCACCGCTTTAGGGAAGGCTCGGTGCCGGGCGCGATTCCCGCCCTGACTTTGCTCACTGGGGTCGACTTTCGCATCCCGCAAGTCCCAGGCCTCGAGCTCCGCATCGACGCCGGCCTCTTCGACTTTCTCGTCCTCTTCATCGGCGGCGGCGTCGCCTACGTCTTCCCCTAGTCGCGTTCCTTTGGAGGCGCAGGCTCCGGCCGCACCCGCAACACCAGTCTTGTCGATCCGCGCTGCAGGTCGAGCGGCCACTCGGCGCCGATAGCCGCCAGCACCACGGCTGGCCGCACGGAATTCTGCCTGGTGAACGGCTCGCCAGCGGCCCCGAACAAGATGTCGCCCGGCCGCATGCTGGCGCGGCTGGCCGGTGAATTTGCGACCACCGACACCACGCGAACCGCTGCCTCAGGAAGACCCAGGCGCTTGCGACGAGCCGGAGCCACCGGCGCGAACACGAAGCCCAGCCAGGCCGGCTGCGCGCGGGCCGCCGCCTGCCGATCCCTGTCGAGCGCAGCAAGAGCTGGCTTGGGCGTGGGTCTGGCAGAACCTGCCACCGGTGCGAGCGCAAGGTCGAGGGCTTCGCACTTCTCCAGGGCGGCCGCTGCAGCCACTTCCTTGGGCTTGCCTTGGGTCTGCAAGTAGAAACGGCCGGCCACGTCAAGCAAGAGAGTACGCATGCGCAGAAGCGCAGCCAGGCGCACCTCGGCGCGGTAGGCGATCTCGTCGAGGCCAGCCGTGGCCTCGATCAGGCGCTGCAGACGAGGACTCTGCTGGCTGTCAGCCTCGGTCAGCGGCACGAACTCGCGCAGAAGCTCGACGCCCAGGCTGCGCCGCTCGGCCGGTCCCAGCTTGCGCAAGGCCGGTAAAGCCAGGCGCGCAGCCCAGGCCGGCCGTGCCGCCAGAAAACCATCCAGGCGCGCCTGATTGAGATCGCCCAGCGCGGTTGCCCAGGCCTTGGCGTGCGCCTCCAGCTCGTCGAGAAACGCCGCCAGCTCGTCGCCACGCTGGTTGATCTCGGCCAGGGTGTACGCGCGCAGGCGCGGCAGACCGAATTCATCGGCCAGCCGATCGGCCCGATCGCGCTCGGACGCAAAGCCTTTGCCCGCCCACGCCTTGCCCAGGACTTCGTCGACGAACTTGCTCTCGTCCGCCCGCTGGGCGCGCGCTGCTCGCAACAAGATCTCGTCGAAAAACACCTCCGAGCTGCGCAAAGGCACGTCAGGGCTCTGATCGGAAAGCACAACTCTGGCGTGCGCGCCGGAAAAGCGACCGTCCTGGGAAAAGGCCTGCAAGAACTCGAAAGCGTGCCCCACGGCTTCGGCCCCGCGGACCTCGGGATAGCAGCCGTAGGCAGGACGGTCGGCGGTGGACGAGAAGTAGCCGCAGGCCGCGCCGGACGGGAGCTGGCCGCGCGCGTGCAGATCGTAGAGATAGGCGAAGCCGCCCGAAAAACACTGGGACATGAGCGTCACCACGCGCACCTGAGCGGGCAGGCGTGCGAGCAGCGCGCGCAGATCGCGCACCGACAGAGACTCATGCGCTCCCCAGAGCGAGATGCGGTTGTCGAGCGCATCGCGCGGATTGGCGGTGCCGTGATCGGTGACGAAAACCAGCAGGGTGTCGCCTGGCTGCAGCCGGGTCTTCAACTCGACGAAGGTGCGGCGCAGCTCGGCCCGGGTGGCAGGCCGCAGGCTGTGCCCAGCGAGGATCGAGTTCTCGAAGGTCGTGGTGTGGTGCAGAAGCTCGCCTACCGCCGTTCCTTCCAGCAGCCAGGTTCCCTCGGGCTCGGGCTCACGCACCGCCAAATCGGGGGCCGGGTTGCTGCCGTCGCTGGCCAAAATGAAGACGTGATCGCGCGGCACATGGGCGCGTTCCAGCAGGTCGGCGAGCTGGCGCAGGTGCGAAAGGTGCGAGGCGAAGTTGTTCTCTCGATCCCCTCCCCCGTTGATCATCAGCACGTGCAGACGTTGCGGCGCCACTGGCTCGGCCGCGCTCGCCGACGCAGCCGCGAGCACAAGCGACACAAGAAGGAGAGGGCGCATCATCGTGAACTCAACCGGTAGCTAACCAGGATCTCGCGGAACTCGATCCAACATGTTTGCTAGCTGTTCCACCACAGAAAGCACAGAGAACACAGAGGCCGGACAAGAAGAAGGGGTTCGGACAGGGCAGGGGTCCACCCATAGGTGCTAACCACGATTCTCTCGGGACTTGACGGCCGCCGGCGCGNNGGATCCGGATCCGAACCCTTCCTTCCTTCCGATCCGTCTCTGTGCTCTCTGTGCTCTCTGTGGTGAAATCCGGGGCAAACCTGCGGGAAACTGTGGTTAGCACCTATGAGGGTTCCACACCTGCTTCCGAGATCTCTGTGGTGAAACAGCATCCTTTGATCCACGGCCTATGCGACGGCCAGTCGTGCCGCCAAACGCGAGCAGCGCGCGGCCACTTCAGCATTGGCCACGGCGATGCGCAGGGCCTTGCGCGAGCCAATCAACACCACCAGCTTCTTGCCGCGCGTGACCGCGGTGTACAGAAGGCTGCGCTGGAGCATCACATAGTGTTGCGTGTGCACCGGCACGATCACAGCCGGATACTCCGAGCCCTGCGACTTGTGCACCGTCGCGGCGTAGGCCAGGGTCAACTCGTCCAGGTCATCGGCCGCGTAGTTCACCTCGCGCTCGTCGAAACCGACCACAGCCTGGCTTTCGCCGGATTCGTCCGACCCGCCGGCCACGCGCAACACTTCACCCACGTCGCCGTTGAACACATCGCGGTCGTAGTTGTTGCGAATCTGCATCACGCGATCGCCGACGCGAAACACGCGGCCGCCGCTGCGCAGTTCGGGCCGGCCCGGCGTGATCGCCTCTTGCAAGAGGTGGTTGAGGGTGGTGGCGCCCAGCTCGCCCCGGTGCATGGGCGTCAGCACCTGGATGTCGCTCGAAGAAAAGCCATAGCGACGCGGCAGACGGGTGGCCACCAAGTCGCGGATGGTCTCGGCCGCGTGGGCCGGATCGTCGTCCTCGATGAAGAAGAAGTCGCGCTTGTCGGCGGCCGGTCCTTGCGCGGGCGGCGCGCCCAGTTCGGGCTCCACCCCGTCGTGGATGCGGTGGGCGTTGGTCACAATCAGGCTGGCTGCCGCCTGACGGAAGATCTCGGTCAGCCGTACCGTGGGCACGCGGCCAGAGGCGATCACGTCGCGCAAAACCATTCCCGGCCCGACCGAAGGAAGCTGGTCGACATCGCCCACCAGCACCAAGCGCGTGCCGTCGGCCAGCGCCGCCAGCAAATCGGCCATGAGGCGAATGTCGATCATGGAGGCTTCGTCGACCACCAGCAGATCCGCTTGCAGCGGCCGGGCCACATTGCGACCGAACACGCCGTCGGCGGGACGCCATTCCAACAGACGGTGCAATGTGGCCGCTGGCTGGCCAGTGGCCTCTTGCAGTCGCTTGGCCGCCCGGCCGGTGGGCGCAGCCAAAGCCACGGTCAGCCCTTCACGAACCAGCGTGTTGACGATCCCGCGTACGATGGTGGTCTTGCCGACGCCGGGACCGCCCGTGATCACCAACACTGGCTCGTGGAGCGCGCGACGCACGGCCTCGGCCTGCTGAGGCGCGAGTGTGATGCGGGCCTCGGCCTGGTAGCGAGCGACGGCGCGGTCAGCATCGAGACGCAACGGGGTGACCCGGCCGCGCAGCAAGCGCAGCAAGCCCGTGGCTGCGGCCACCTCGGCGCGAAACAGCCCCACCTCGAACACCCCCGCGCCCTCGGGCGTGCTCTCGATGGCCAGATCCCCGGCGCGGCCCAGGCGGTCCACGGCCGCTTCCACCAGCGGGGCTTCAACTTCCAGTAGCTTGGCCGCCTCTTCCACCAGCGGGCCGCGCGGCAGAAATACGTGGCCCAGCCCGCCCGCCTCGTCGAGCGCGTGGTGCACGCCCGCCTCCACGCGCACATCCGAATCGCGCGCAATACCCAGCGCGGTGGCCAGACGATCCGCAGAGAGAAAGCCGATGCCCCACACGTCGGAGGCCAGGCGAAAGGGATTCTCGCGCACGCGCGCGATGGCGGCGGCGCCATAGCGTTTGTAGATGCGCGCGGCAAAAGCGGGCGAAACGCCGTAGCCCTGCAGAAAGACCATGACCGCGCGCAAGCTGCGCTGCGAGGCCCAGGCTTGCTGAATGGCCTGGGCGCGCGAAGGACCGATGCCGGGCACCTCGCGGATCCGTTCCGGTTGCGCGTCCAGGATTTCCAGGGTGCGGATGCCGAAGCGCTCGACGATGCGACTGGCGAATTCTGGCCCTATGCCCTTGACCAGCCCGGCGCCCAGGTAGCGGCGAATCCCGGCCAAGGTCTCGGGCGACAGCTCGGTGTAGCCTTGCACGCGAAACTGACGGCCAAAACGCGGGTTGCTTTCGTAGTAGCCGCGCAGGCGAAGACGCGCGCCCGTGGGCAGGCCCAGCAGGCTGCCCACCACGGTGGTGGGCTCGGCCAGGCCGTCCCGCGCGAGGCGCGCCACGGTGAACTCACCGCCGCCCCCCGAGAACACGATGCGCTCGATGGTGCCTTCCAGAATCTCTTCCTGCGCGTTGCCGGGTCGCTGGCCAGCGGATCGGTCGAAGAGATCCATGCAATCAGTGCGCGCAGGTGTAGTCGTACGGGCCGCACGAGGCGTGGCAGTCGATGCACTCCTGCACGCGCCCATCCTGCAAAACCTCGCGCTGGGCATCCAGCTTCTGCCAGTGCCAGTCAGCCGCCGCGGCGTTGTAGCCCAGCACGTCCTTGAACATGAGAGTGTAGCCCGTGACTCCCATGCAGTCCGGCCGGTCGGTTTCCGCGGTCACGATGGTGCTGCCTTGGGGAAGCGGGTAGTTTCCGCCGAGATAGTCCGATTCTGCCAGGGTATTGGCGTAGACAACCATGTAGTTCGAGTTGTGCGCGACGCTGAGCCGGCAGATTCGCGCCACCTGGTAGCTCGCCTGATAATCGGACGGCAAGAGCTTGCTGATGTTGGTGCCGCTCTGCTGAAAGCAGCCGCCAAGCAGAAGCAGGGAAGAAAGCACGAGCGCACGCCGCGTGGCCATGGGCCAGATTCTACCTTCAGATTGCCGCGCGACCAGGATCAGAATGGCAGGCGCAGTTGGCGCGGTGATCGCGCAGCCGAGTCAAAGCAAGTGCGGCCGTTCTATTCGCCCGAGAAGCGCACGTAGGTGTGATCTTGATCCTGCGCCGACTTGAGCAGGTTCAGCAGCGCGGTGCCGTGACTCTTGAGGTCCGGCTTGCGGGCCGCGCGCAGCCGCGTCTCCAACTCTTGCAACAAGACCGGAAGCTGCAGCTGGTTGAAGACCGTGTCACCGTCGTGGTCGACGTAGCGCAGGCAGGGCGACGTCACGTCGTCGTGATCCGGCAGCAGTTTTTCGGTCAGGCTGTGGTCATCCAGGATCTCATCCTGGACTTCACCAGACTCGCTCTCTACTCGAAGATCGATTCCCATTTGTCCTCCCAACCTCGACGGTGCGCAAGCTGGACTATGTCTTCACTATACGTACGTTCAGCGACGGGCGCAAGAGGGCTCAGGCCAGGCATGCATCGTCAACCGACGCGTGGCAGTCACCACACGCCTGACCCTGATGGCACGCGGCGATTGGACAACAGCTCGCACCGCTCCCGAGGGCACGAGCTGGGCCGATAGCGCGCAGGTCACCGGTGGGCTGGCGATCTACTGACCAGAAGCGTATGGGGTATCAAAACGCTTGCCGTAGGCGTGGTTGGCTTTGAGCTCCCGATCCCAGAACATCAGCCGGCTCCACCAGCAGACCAGGCGAAGAGCGAAGCGCGGGATGCGCTCCCGCCCGGCCAGCTTGTGCAGCTCTTGCGGGTCCAGTTGGCCGGTGCGGCCAAAGCTTTCGCCCAGCCCGCGGAAGCGCCCGAGGATGCCACGGACCATCCACGCGGGTTGCGTGCGAATGCCCTCGATGTTTCCTCGACGCACGACTCCGGCGAAGGCGCAGCCCAGCCGGCCGGCCAGCCGTTCCAGATAGCGCGCCACGGGTGCCGTGTGCGTGGCCTCGGGAAATCCGGACTGCACGAGAAACACCAGCGTAGGCCGGCGATCCGGTCGCGGCAGCGTCGCGACCTGTTCCAAAAATTCTTTCACCAGGCCGGGCATGGCGTCCGTGTACAGTGGAAAGCCGAGTAGCACGGCATCGCTGTTCCAAAAAGCCGCGAGCGCCTTTTCCCGATCGCTCGGCCGCGCGATATCCAGGGTTTCAGCTTGATTCGCCGGCGTGACCGCGAAGCCGCGCAGAAATTCGTCAGTGAGAAACCGCGAGTTGGACTTGGGTCCGCGGGGCGAACCATTAAGCGCGAGCAATCGCATGGGCGACCTCCGTGGTGGCCATCGTCGTGGACAGGCAAGCAATCAGCGAGGTGTTGGCGTTGCGGGCCATCCGGCTCCAGATTTCGCGCGTGATGGCCCGATCTTCGTCGACGGTGTCGGGCTCGTCCTGATACAACACCGCTAGTCGCGGCAGTTTGGGGTAGCGGGGAAAGTGCCGGCACTCTCCCGTCGAAGCGTCGATGTAGGGCAGAAGGATGGGGATGAGCTTGTCCGCCGCCCGCTTGAGCAGCCCCGAGCTGAAGCCCAAGACCAGGGGCGAGGCGAGAACCGCCACGTCCGCGTCCAGGTAGGCCCGAATGAGTTGGCCGTGCTGATCCTGGGTCGCACAGACTCCGGGCGTCTTCAACCAACAACCGAAACAGCCGCTGCACTGGCGCAGGTCCATGGAACGCAGCTCAAGCGTGTTCACGCCGTGCCCTCGCACGGTCAGCACTTGAGCCAGGCTTTGCAAATAGGCGTCAAAGCGCGGGTCGGCCGGGTTCGGATTCCCATTCATGAGCAGGGCGTTCATGTCTTCCTCCTTGCTTTGCACTTCACGGTGGCAGACAGCATGGGCGCGGGCTCCAAGCCCGAGGCCATGGCTGCGCCGATCACGATGGCGCCCACTCGTTCCAGTTTGCGGTCCACCACGTCGGGCTCGGGCCAGGGCAGCAGATTGGCGATGACCATGCTGGCCAGACCATGGGTGTAGATCCATAGATCCATGATCAGCTCGTCGCGCACAGCCGGGCTCAGGCGGCGAAGCTTGGGCGACTGATCCACGATCTGGCGCAGACAGGCGCGCATGCGAGTCACCGTCTCGCCCGCGTTCGGTTGGTCGATGAACAGGGCGCGGAACAGGCGTGGTTCGTCGCGTGCGAACATGACCAGCCCCACGCCGGCGCTGCGGAAAGGAAAGTCGGTGTAGGGACGGGCGACGTACTCGTCGAGCTGCCG
>PMLB01000370.1 GCA_003158735.1 Myxococcales bacterium
TTCCATCTCGCGCCGCACGGAACGCAAGATGAGAGCGGTTCCGGCCACCAGAATGCAAAGAAACGTCGCGCCCTCGGCCGCGAACATGCGGATGCTGGCCCGTCGCTGAGCTTGCAGATGCTCGAGTCGACCCGGTCGAAGGCTGACCCCATAGCCAGGGTAGCCGGGCACCAGTTCCTGGCCAGGGTGCACTCCTGGCTGCCAGTCGAGCTGGGGATAGGCCAACCGGAGAAACTCGGCTGGTGCCAGCGCCTGATGTTGCGCCGGTCCCCGCAGCGCCCGTTCCGCGGATTGGCGATCGGCCTGCATGTGCTCGGCGGTGGAGCGAATCTCCTGGGCCGAATAGCGCAGGTGGAAGAGAACCCACCACGCGAGCAACGCGATGGTGAACGCCATGATGGCGAGCACGCCAACCACGAGCAGGCGGGATCGGGACTGCATCGACCCCGTACGCCGGGAAGAGGGCAAGGTCATGATGGCGGAATATTACTGCCCGTGGCGGTCGTCGTGCACGCCTTGCAGGAAGGCCTCTACCGCCTCCATGCCGTGGTCGTGCGCCAGGCGCTTGAGACCGACGGTGGGCAGGTGCAGAAGTTGGTTCACGACTTGCTGGCCAAAGCGCCGGATGTGGTCGCGATGAGCTTCGTCCAGCTTGGCGAGGCCGTTGTTGAAGAGCTGCTTGAGCAACTCGTCGGCCGCGGCCTGGCCCTGGCTGCGCAAGTCGCGCACGATGGGACTGATGTCGCGCTCGACCACCCGCCGGCGCAGCGCCTCCAGGGCTTCGTCGACGACCACGCGAGCCTCGGCAATTTCCGCTTCGCGGGCGCGGCGGTTGCGTTCCGCCTCGGCCCTTAGCTGGTCGATGTCGCAAAGCTGGGCTCCGGCGGCGGCGGCGGCTTTCCCGTCGGTGTCGCGCGGCACGGCCAGGTCGATCACCAGTGGCGGCGCGCCCCGCAGGGAGGCAAAGAAGGCGCGTCCCAGGAAGGGCTCGCGCGCCGAAGTCGCCGTCACGATCACGTCCACATGCCCAGGCGCCGCTAGAAAGGCATCCAAGGCCAGGGCGCGACCGCCACAGGCTGTCGCCAGCTCGGCGACCTTGCTGACTGTGCGGTTCACGAACAGGAGGGTGCAGCCCGGCCGGCCGCGCAGATGCTCGCCACACTGGCGTGTCATGTCGCCAGCGCCGATGAGCGCCACCGTGGCAGGCACCTTGGTCCGCTGGTCGATGAGATCGAAGGCCAGCGAAACCATGGACACCGGCCGAGCCCCTAGCGCGGTCTTGCTGCGCACGCGCTTGGCCGCCTGAAAGGCCTCTTCGAACACCATCTGCAAATGCGCGCCGGCCAGCTCCAATCGTTGCGCAGTGTGCAGCGCCTGCTTGACCTGGCCGAGAATCTGAGCGTCGCCAGGGTTGAGCGAGTCGAGGCCCGCGGCCACACAGAAGAGGTGTTCGGCCGCGCCGTCTTTCTCGTAGGCGTGCAGGGACTGGGCCGCCGCGCGTGCCGTGGACTCCGCGCTGCCTGCGGCTTGCTTGCGGGCAGTGAAGAAGCCGTGGATGCGCTTGCGATACTCGGAAACTGGGGTGCCCCGTCGGCATAGGAAGATCACCTCGACGCGATTGCAGGTGGCCAGATACACGCTCTCGAGGAAGTCACACGCTTGGTGAAGGGCCTTGGCCTGAACCTCACATTCCTCAGGAGCGAAGGTGTATTTTTCCAGCCCTCCCTGGTGATCTCGGCGCACGGTCACTCCGACCATGCCGAGATATCTCACGGCTTGGCCTCCGCGGGGGCAGGAGCCGGTGGCGGCGCCATGACCAGCTGCCCCAGGTCGGGTTCTTTGGGGCTGCCGTCGACCAGAATGGCGTGGCAGGTGTCGCAATCATTGGGGATTACCTGATCGCCCTTGGTGGCTTTCATGTTGCCGTCGTGGCAGCGGTAGCAGCCGGGCGAGTCGTCGTGCCCGATGTTGTTGGGGTGGGTCTTGGAGTTGGTGCTCATTTCCGAGAACACAGTCCGATCGTACACCCCAGCCGCCTCATCCGCAGCCCGCGCGATCAGCTTGCCATCGCGCGCGGCCAGATCCGGGTAGATCTTGCGATAGAAGTCCGCCACGCTCAGTCGAACCCCAGCCACGCCCTGGTCATGGGTGGCATATACTGCCGAAACCGCCTTGACCGCCTCGCGCTTGAAGAAGGGCAGATCGCGTAGCTCCCCCTGCCGCTGCAGAACGCTGTCAACGGCTTTGGCCGGGGTCTCAAACAGGTGGGTGGGCCGATTGTGGCAGTCGATACAATCCATCACGCGTGCTGCCTTTTGGATGTCGCTCGCGGCCGGCAGTTTCGGGCCTTCGCGCGTGAACTCGGTTCGCTTGCCGTCCGGTGTGGTCAGTTCGACCCAGGCGATCTCTTGCCGGCGCTGGTCAGTGGCCAAGTAGCGAATCCGGTTGTCAGCGTAGATGTGCCACCAATGGATGCCGCCGTGAGGCTGGCCAGCGCCAACCGCGCCGCCGCCGGTCCTGAGCAAGAGCGCGGTGAAGCTCGCGCTGTTCTTGTCGTCCTCGGCAAAACGGCCGATGACCCGCAGCTTGTCGCCGTAGTGCTTGGCGGGCCAGTGGCAGCTCTCGCAGGTGTCGCGCGCCGGCCGCAGGGTGTGCACGGGAGAGGGAATCGGGTGGGCATAGGTTCCCGTCATCACCTTCCACACTTGGCGCAGGCCATCGAACTTGGACTTGACTGCCCAGGAGGCGCCCGGGCCGATGTGACACTGAACGCACTTGACCCGCGAGTGGGGCGAGTTCTGGTAGGCCGTGTATTCTGGCCGCATGACCTTGTGGCACACGGTTCCGCAGAACTTGGGTGTGTCCATGAAGCTCATCCCCACCACCGAGCTGATCGCCAGCACCACGACGTTGATCACAGTGAGCGCGGCGAGCACCACAGCCACCCGGCGTAGATGCGGATCGTTGAAATCGAGGTTCGGGTAAGTCGTGATGGCCTCGGTCGACTGACCACAGCGCATCAGCGCTCGCCGTCGCCGCAGAATTCCCAGGGGCATGAGCAACAACCCGCCCACGAAGACCACGGGCAGAAAGGCCGAGCCGAACACCCCGGTGTAGGGATTGTCGACCTGGCCCGCCACCTCGAGCGCAAGAAATACAATCAGGGTCAGCCCTGACAGTGTGGTCAGCCCGAAGCCCAGGACGGTGAGCGGATTTCGCGCGTAGTTGGCGAGCCGGGCGATGTTGGGAGAGAGCGACTTGGGTAGCAGCGGCATGGCGTTCTTGATTATCCCAGATGGACTGATTTTCGCGATTCTGGCGGCCTCGGCGGCCGTCTCGCCTTGAGGATACCCCGCCGCAGCCCTCGGGTCTGCAGCCAGATCTCGCTCCCGGCGCGACGCCTATTGCAAGGCTGCCATAGTGTTGACAATCACGTCTTGGAAGAAGTCAGGATTGTGCAAGCCTCTCGATCCGTCGTTGCTGAGCAGTTGCAGGTTCCAACTCGCCTTGGCCACCGCCGAATCCGTCGCGATGGCGGGCACTGGCGCCCCGGTCGTGGCGGGCGGCACAGGCGGCGCGGTTTGACCGGTGATGGTGATGCCGCTGATCTGGCAGTAAATCTGCGACAAGGTTGCGGTGCTAGCCGGGGCGGAAGCTGTCGCTGCCCAGATAACGGTCACGGGTGCGGCTAGGGTCAGGCTGAATGAAGTCGTCCCGTGAATGGCGGAAGTGAGGGCCACCGCAGTTGGGGCGGCAGTCAGCAGAATGTCGGCTGTGGTGGCAGCCGCGGAGCTGTACTGATCGGTCGCCTGTAGATAGGCCCGCACGGAAAGTGTGTTTCCGGCGGTGTACAGGGCATTGATGATGGCCAGGGCCTTGGTCCCGATCGCGGTACTCAGGTCGCCAAGTTGGGCGTCGTTGGCAGACAGCAGCGCCTCTCCGTTGGTCGACGCCGAGTGGCAGGAGGCGCAGATGGTGTTGTCGGTCGCAAAGTTGTGGTTGTCGGTTTGTCCGCCGGCCTTTTCGGTGGCTGTGGGTATGGCGACGTGACAACCGGCGCAGGTATCGGTCACCGACAGGTGCGGGGATGGATTGAGGCGCGGCATGAAGTACGCATTGAACCCATAAAGCACGTCGGTCTGTGAGGGCGTGTGTGGGCCCGAAAAATCTTTGGCCGCGGCCACGAAATCGTCGTGTTCCGCATTGCGAGTGTTGTGGCAAGCCATGCAAGTCGCGCCCTTGCCCGCGCCCACGATGTTGGTCAGGCCGTTGGGCAATGCCTTGAGATCTCCGCCCAAACGAAGCTGGCCGGGGTTCTTGGCGTCGTGCGGATCGTGGCAGGCCGCGCAGGTGATCGCCTCGACCGTCGAGGCTTGTAGTCCCAGGCCACGCAGGTAGGCCTCGTCGGCTGCGGTGCCGTCTGGTTTGTGCAGCAGGCTGGCATCTCCCTTGGCCAACTGAGCGGAGTACGCGGCAAAGCCCTGGGCCGAATGGCACCGGCCGCAGTGGGCTGCCGTGGTTCCGCGCGCCTCGAAGGTGGCGTTGCTCACCAGATCGCGCTGGGCGTGGGCAGAGGTGGCCCACTGGGTCGGTTTGTAGTGGTGGCTGGCGTCCTGGTGGCAGGAGGCGCAAACCCCTTCGGAGAAGGATACGCGCGTCCACTTGTCGGGAGTGGTATTCCCCGACGTGGTGTGCGCGAGCGTCGATAGTTGCCCAACCGCGCCGTCTTGTGGACCGTGGCAGTTTTCGCACTGGATGCCAGCCAGATTGGCCAGGGGGGCGTAGTTCGCCACCATGTTTTCCCAGTCTCCTGGTTGCAACTTGGTGGGCATGGTCCAGCCAGTGGCCTTTTCGATATCGTCGAAGCCGTTATTGACTGCGGCCGGCGAGTCGCCCACGGTGTGGCATTCCATGCAGGAACGCGGGAAGTATGTCAGCGGCGTGACTCCGTCGGAGTAGGTTCCGTTCAGCTTGTGCTGCACGGCGATCGCGTGGTTGGTCTTTGACCACGGTGTGAAGATGTCAGGTGCGATCTTGGCCGGCAGCGTATCGTTGTGGCAAGTCTGGCAGGATGTCGGGTAGTTGATCATCTCGCCGCGCCAGTTGCCCGCGACCATGGTCAGCGTCTTGGTGGACACCGCTTCCGTCAATTTGTAGCTGCCCACAACATCGGGGATGAAGTTGGGGAACTGCGTGGTGGCGCCCGCAAGCGTGGCATTCGATCCCTTCGCCCCGGTCACATCCAGACTCCAGTTCCAAGTCGTCTGCGTGCCGCCGTCGCCCATCAGGAATTGGCGGATGCCGATAGGAACGTTCTGCAGTCCCGTGGTGGGTGGGTTCGAGCGGACGGTAGCCGTGGCTTTGCCCACGTTGCCTTGTGGATCAGTCACATCCAACTCGAAGGAATAGTTTCCGGCTTCGTCCGGGCTAATGGGAAGCACGCCGAAGTGAAGCTGGGCCATCACGGGAGTCTTGGCTGCGGCCAGGGTCTGCGTGGTGAAGCTTAGCAGCGGCGTGGCGGCGCCGACGAGGGGCGCTGTGGGTCCAGCGGTTTGGACCCACTTGTAAGTGAGTTTGGTTATGTCCGAGTCAGGGTCGGCCGCAGCGCCGATAAGGGTCACCGGCGCGCCGAATCCAGCAGTTTGCGTGGTACCGGCAATCGTGACGGTCGGAGGGATGCCAACTGGAGCATCGCCGCTCGGCGATGCATCCGCCACGGTGTCTTCAGAGCCAGCGTCCTCAACAGTTCCTGGAGGGCCTGGTGGGCCTGGCGGTCCGGGAGGGCCAGCGTCGCCGGCAGGCCCGGCCGGGCCTCGGGGGCCGGTACACGCCGCCAAGCTAGCACCAAGAAACGCACAGATCGCCAGTCGATAACCACGGGTTCCTGTCATTTGCCTGTGACCTCCGGAGGAACGACTGCAAAGTAAGCGCACGGTTTCCTGAATGCGTAGCATTCTCGAGCGGCAAATCCAACTAAATCGGTAGACGTAGCGTATATTCGCGATTACTGCGTTCAGACGTTAGATGAGAAGATGCGGCGTATCGTGTCGCAGCGGAGGCAAGATAAAGACACCCCACTCTCCGTCCTTCCAATATAATGTGCGCGTCATGCGGTTTGTCGTTGTGATGGCTTTGGTTCAAGTAATGGGCACGGTTTCTGCCGCGCAGGCAGCCGGGAGCGAGGACAGCGCCGAGGGGAATAAGGTTGCGGCGCGAGCGGAATGGCGCCAAGCCAATGTCGCCTACAACCTCGGGCACTACGATGAGGCGGCCAAGCACTTCGAAGCCGCCTACACGCTGGTCCAGGATTCGGCCTTTCTCTTCAACATCGCGCAGAGCTACCGGATGGGCGGCAAGCTGGACCAGGCGCTGGACAGGTACCGGGCCTTCCTGCGGACCGGCAGAGCGGATGCCCCGAATCGCGACATGGCCGAGAAGCTCGTGGCGGAAATCAAGCGCAAGCTCGATGAGGAGAAGAAATCCGCGCCCATCGCGCCACCCGAGGCTGCACCAGTCAAGGAAGCCGCGCCGGCTGCTCCTGCGCTAGCAGTCCCTCCCGTGCCGGCGGAAACAACGGCAGCCGGCCCCAGCAGCGCCGCGCCCGCACCCGTGCCTGCCGCGCCCGCCACGCCTATCGCCATTCCGGTTCCGCCGCCGGCTGAAAGCACGACGACACTGACCACTACTCCTGCGGCGCCCGCGCCGGCCAGCGCGGGGGAGCCAATCTACAAGACGTGGTGGTTTTGGACCGGCGTGGGCGCGGTGGTGGTGGCAGCGACTGTGACGACGATCTTGTTCGCCTACCATCCGAGCAGCAACCCGTGCAGCGGGACTGGCCTTCCTAACTGCGTGGAGGTCAAGTAGCCATGCGGCGCATTTCCTTGATGTTGAGCCTGCTCGCTGGCCTGGCCGCCTGTTCGAGCCAAGACAAGAACACGAAGATCGTGGTTGTGGTGTGGAGCGATCTGGCCGTTCCGACTGAAATGGACCGCATCGAGATCGATGCGCAGGGGCCGACCGCGGCGTCGCAACCCAAGACTTTTTCACTCGCGACCGGCGATGACTTGCCGGCCGTGCTGGTGCTGGTGCCGCCCAACAATCAGGAATTGCCGTTTTCTGTCACGGCGAACGGGTTACTGGGAGGCAGCACCATCCCCGTTGTCTCGCAGATGGCGACCGTGTCCTTTCTTCCTGGCCAAAGCCGGGTGTTGACGCTCTTCCTCGGTCGCAGCTGTCCTAAGGGACTGTGCGCTCAACTGGACGTGGATCCGCACACCCTTCCGGTCTACAACCCCAAAGCTGCGTTCTTGCCTCCTGACGCCGGCGCGGGCGCAAGACTCGACGGTGGCGGGGACGTCGGCGCAGCAGATGTCGGCGGCACAGAGACCAACGGCGTGGAGGATGGAGGACCGACAGGCGACGGCGCTGTCGACATGGCGGCGGATGTTCCTGTTTTCCTGCCTGACACCGGCGTGGGGAACGATGGAGCAGTCATTGCCACAGGTGGAACTGGCGGCAGCGGAGGAACCGGCGGTGGCGCTGGAGCCGGCGGCAGCGGAGGTGCTCGCGGCGGCACGGCTGCGACCGGCGGAGTTGGGGGCATTGCTCTGGGTGGCTCTGGAGGTATCGTGCTGGGTGGAACCGGCGGTTCCACGATTGCTGACGCTGCCGCGGACACGCTGGTCACGCCAGCCGACGCTGCCCCGGACGTGGCAGTCGTGTCCTGTGGCGATACCAATCAGATTTGCTGCGCGGGAAACGCTTGCATCAAGGGTGGATGTTGCGTGGCTGGCACGTGCGTGGGCCTCGGCGCGAGCTGTTCGACCGGTGGTACTTGCAGCAATGGCTCCTGTGCCGCGTGCGATCCATCGATTACACCTGCGAAGGGGTGTGCAACGGGTTTGTACGGAATCTGCGCCCCCGGCACGCAGAAATGCACCGCTGCTGGCGTGTGGGGCGCCTGCGTGCAGAACGTCCCCAAAGGCACGCGCGATTGCTCCTCGAGTTTGGACAACGACTGCGACGGTACGCCCGACAATGCTTCCAGCACGTGCCTGTGCCAGGTGGGAAAGACGCAGGCCTGCACAGTGGCTGGTCTGAAGGGCATCTGCGCTGCCAGCACACAGAAATGCGTTCTCTCTGCGGACAACTCATCCACCGCGTGGGCACCCGCCGTCTGCGCCCAGACAGTCTTCCCGGGCACCGAGACTTGCGCCAATATGGGCACCGATGACGATTGCGATGGTCTTGTCGACGACTGCACCGTCCAGGTCAACTCGGCGGTTGGCGCGTGTTTGAATGGCGGAACCTGGAGTTGCGTGGCAATCGGACCGAACTACTGCAAGCCCTCGAATTCTGCAATCGGGACCACGACCCCGCAAACCGTGGCCGCTCCCAACGGTAGTTTTGATTGGAATTGCGATGGCGCGACTACCGTGAGCAGTCCCTATTCAGTCATACAATCGACCGCCTGCGCGTCCCGAACGGACCTTACGTGCACCCAAGACGCCTACTATGAGGTGCCGCTAACGACCCTACGCATTTGTGGCAAGACCTTCAGTGCCACGAAGTACGTGTGTTCCGGTTCGCCATGTGCCAAGGCTTCAGGGATTGGCACCATTGTTGGGGGCACGTTTGCCTGCAATTGACCAATTAGCGCCAGTTTGATGGCCTCAACGTGGGCGTTTCTCGACGAACAATCTTTCCTGTGGAGTTGATCCGCAGTCGCCCCTAGTTGCAGGTCGCTCCCCCACCATAGCCGCCGGTGCAATTGAGAGGGATCGTGCAGGTTCGACCGGTGCAGCATGGCTGAGTCGAACCGCCGCAGGCCTGGCATGTGTATGTTGCCCCGGGAGCGGGACCGCCGCTATTGGCACAGATCAGATTCGCGCCGGAACAGGTCCGGGTTGCGGCTGCGCCGCTGCCACAGCAAGGCTGGCCCGCCGTGGCGCCGCAGGCCTTGCATGCGAGCGTCGTCGCGCTACCGACAGCACCAGTCTGCTGACAGATCAGATTCGTAGCGGAACACGTGCGGGTTGCTGCGTCCGCCCCGGTGCCGCAACAAGGCCCATTCTGGACGCCGCAAGCCTGGCAGGTCGTGCCGCCGCCGTTGGACCAGCACGCGAGGCCACCCGCTGTGCACACCCCCTCCGGGGTTCCGCAGCAGGGATCCCCGAGCGCACCACAGGTTCCGGTCCCGCAAGCGTTGTTGGAGCACGTGCCGCCGCCAAGGCCGTTCGGACATGTGGCGTCTTGGGCGATGCACTGTTGTTGTCCGTTCTTGGGGTTGCAGCAGCCACCGTTGAAGCACGAGTTGTCCGAACAGCAGTTGGTAACACCGCAAGTGGCGACACACTGCATTGGTCCAAAGCCAACCGATGTGCAAGCGGTGAAGGGTTGGTTGCAGACGTTCCCTGCGCAGCACGCTTGACTAAGTTGCCCACAGGCTGGTGCCGTGGTTCCGCCGGTGGCGGCCGTGGTTCCGCCGGACGCGGCCGTGGTTCCACCGGTAGCAGCTTTGGTTCCGCCGGACGCGACTATGGTTCCGCCGGTGGCGGCCGTGGTTCCGCCGGACGCGACCGTGGTTCCACCGGTAGCAGCTTTGGTTCCGCCGGACGCGACTGTGGCTCCGCCAGTGGCGGCCGTGGTTCCGCCGGACGCGACTGTGGCTCCGCCGGTGGCGGCCGTGGTTCCGCCGGACGCGACCGTGGCTCCGCCGGTTGCTACTGTGTTTCCGCCTGTGCCGACTGTGATTCCGCCGGACGCGACTGTGGTTCCGCCGGAGGCGGTTTTCGATCCACCTAGTGCGGTCGTGGTACCACCGGCGGCAGCGATCGTTCCACCCAATATTGTCGTGTTTCCACCGGTGACGGTTTTCGATCCACCTAGTACGGTCGTGGTCCCACCGGTCGCCGCTGCAGTTCCACCGGCTTCAGCGATTGTCCCCGCGGTGACGGCTTTCGTCCCACCTGAGGCAGTCGTGGTTCCGCCGGTCGCGGAGATGGCTCCGCCGGTTGTGCCCGTGTGTCCGCCAATCACCGCGCCCGATCCATCGGTCGCTGCGCGAGGACCATCGTTGCCGGCGTCGATTGCGCCAGGCATCCCGCTCGAGTCGGCCTGACACCCCAGAACAGCGAACGCCAGCAAGACAGCACATCCGACCCCCGCCCGCCGTGTGAAAGAAACCGGAGCGAGCTGATGCAACTGCATTGATTGGCCTCCGATGGTTCGCCAGTCCGTCGACTTGGCGCTGAAGACTTCCTAAGAGATTAGTGTATGCCAGCGCTCACTGGCTTCAACCATTCTGGCTTGAGACACGAGTGAACAGCTACACAGTAGGCCCTTGTCTCACACGGAGATCGATCCGCCAACCTGTTGACTCGCACCTGATTGTTTGATTCGTCAGGTTTGCACGGCGGACTTAGCGAAAAGATCCTTTTGTCGCCACAAATAGTAGATCGCTGGGTACACGAGCAACTCCACGGCACCGAAGGTTACGATCAGTCGACGGCGCGTCTCCGCTTGGCCAAATCACGCCGTGAAAATCGCATTCAGCGGCTCTGGTGGGGATTGACCGTCTCGGCTACACTGTAACCGCGAATGTCACCCTCGGCCTTCAACCTTTTGGGCGCTGGTTCTGCAACTGCGCGCCGGCTGGCGCTGGCGTTTGCGGCACTCGTCGCCCTGTTCGCCGTCGCCACTGCGATCGCGTTGCTCGGCTTCGCTCAGGTCAACCGTGGCCTGGCCCAGACGCGCGCGCGCGTGGACAGCATGCGTTTGGCGTTGGACTTGGCCAGCGCCGTGCGCGACCAGTACGCTCACCAAGCCCATACCATCATCATCGGCAATGACAGCCACCTCGGTTTTTACGCCGAAGCCAAGGCGCGGGTTCTCACCCTAAGCAAGGACCTGCGCCAGCGTACCGAGCGGCCCGACGAACGCGCCTGGGTCGACGACATCGAGGCAGGCGCGGCCGAGTTGGACAGCATCTTCAGCCGCGACATTGTGCCGGCCGTCCTGTCCGGCCGGATCGCGGACGCGCATCTGGAGCATGCGCGCGCCTTGGCGGTGGTGAGCCGGATTCAGCAGCGAACCGACCTGCTGGCCAAGCGCTTCGAGGACGCCATCGGAGAACTGCAGTCGCTCGCGCAGGCGACACGCGATCGGACCGTGGCTTGGAGCGTGCTCTTCCTGGTGCTCGCGCCCCTTCTTGCCGGAGGCGTGGCCGTCTATCTGGGCCGCAAGGTGGCGCGGCCGGTGGCGCTTCTGCATGCGGGCGCGGAACGTCTGGCCGCCGGCGATCTCGACACGCGTATCGCGGTGGGTGGTGACGACGAGTTCGGCGACCTGGCCCGCCAGTTCAACACCATGGTCGCGTCGCTCAAGCAACAGCAGCAGCGCCTCTTGCAGAGCGAGCGCCTGGCTGGCGTGGGGCGCCTGGCCGCTGGCGTGGCACACGAGATCAACAATCCGCTGGGCGTGATCCTGGGATACACGCGCCTGCTGCGCAAGAAGGCGGTCGGCCCGCTGGCCGACGATTTGGCAGTCGTCGAGGAAGAAGTCCTGCACTGTCAGGAGATCGTGGAAGGACTCCTTGATTTCTCCCGTCCGGTCCAGGTTGGCACGCAGCCGGTTGCCCTGCGCGCGCTTTGCGATGATGTGGTGGCACGACTGGCGGAAGCGTCGCCAACACCCGGCGTGGCCGTGACGGTGTCCGGGCAGGGTGCGACGACGGGCACAGCGTCCAAGCTGCGCCAGGTGTTGCTCAACCTCATCAAGAACGCAATCGAGGCGGCGGCCCCGGCTGGACGGGTCGACATCCAAGTCGATGAGACCCACGAGTTTTCGCGTGTAACGGTGCGGGATTCGGGGCCAGGTCTGGACGCCGAGGCGCGCGAGCGTTTGTTCGAACCCTTCTTTACCAACAAGCCGCGGGGAACCGGTCTGGGCCTGGCGGTGTCGCAAGCCATCGCGCGCGCCCACGGTGGCGAAATCGTCGCCGATCCACCCGGAGCTGGCGGGGCTTGCTTGGTTTTGTGCCTGCCGCGTTTCAGAGGAGGAACGACATGAATCGACCTGCCGTGCTGGTAGTGGACGACAAGGAGAACATGCTCAAGTTGTTCGCCAAGATCCTGGGCGAAGAGCACAACCTCACCACAGCCAGCGACGGCGCCAAGGCGCTGGCGCTGATCGCGGAACACGAGTTCGATGTGGTGGTGACCGATCTCAAGATGCCGGGGGCCAGTGGCTTCACCGTGTTGGAATCGGTCAAGGCGCGCTGGCCCGAGACAGAGGTGATCCTGATGACCGCCTACGGCTCGGTTCCCGATGCGGTCGAGGCCATGAAACAGGGCGCGTACGACTTCCTCCAGAAGCCCTTCGATCCCGACGCTGCCGCCTTGGTGGTGGCGCGAGCCTTGGAGCGCCGGCGCTTGCGCGCTCAGACCGTGAGCCTGCGCAAGGAGTTGGAGGGGGCGAACTCGTTTCACAACATGATTGGCAAGAGCCCGCCCATGCGTGAGGTGTACGGCCTGCTGGAACGGGCGGCGGGGCTGGACATGACCGTGCTGCTCACTGGGGAGACCGGCACCGGCAAGGAGCTAGCGGCGCGCGCGGTGCACTACCACAGCGAGCGCAAACACAATCGCTTCGTCACCGTGAACTGCGGCGCGCTGCCGGGCGAGTTGGTGGAAAGTGAGCTCTTCGGGCATGCCAAGGGGGCCTTCACCGGCGCGTCCGCTACCAAGCCGGGCCTGTTCGAGGAAGCCAACCGGGGCACCCTGTTCCTCGACGAAGTGGGGGAGCTGCCTTTGCCCGTGCAGGTCAAACTCAATCGGGCTCTGCAGGAAAAGGAAATCCGTCGGGTGGGTGAGAACACCCCGTTCTCGGTCGACGTGCGAATCATCGCCGCCACCCACCGGGATCTCAAGGCCGAGGTGCAGGCGGGGCGGTTCCGTGAAGACCTCTTCTATCGCTTGCACGTCTTTCCCATTCGCATGCCGGCTTTGCGCGAACGACGCGAGGACATTCCGGCGTTGGCGGCCCACTTCCTGGCCCAGCACGCGCGCACATCGAAGCGCGATATCATGGGGATCGGGAATGCGGCCATGCGGGCGCTGGTGGCCTACAGCTGGCCGGGCAACGTGCGCGAGTTGCAGAATGCCATCGAGCGCGCGGTGGTCATTGCCGCCGGCAAGGAGCTCGACATCCGTGATCTGCCCGCGGAGTTGCGGGGCGCGCAGGTGGGCGCGCTTCCCGCCGAGGTGCTGGTCAAGATGCCCTACCGCGAGGCCATGGAGACCGCGCGCGACCGCATTTCGCGCGAGTATCTGGCGGTGCTGATGCGCGAGTTCGAAGGCAACGTGACCCGCGCCGCTGAACGGGCCGGCATCGAACGCGAGAGCCTGCACCGACTGCTCAAGCGCTATGGGGTGCGCTCCGAGGACTTCAAGAAGGGGTAGGTCACGGGCGTCGCCAAGCGTCGGTGAGTCTATTCATTTCGTCAGCGATCTGCCGCCGAGAACGCAGAGGTGAGAGGAGAGGACACAGGGGTCTATCCAACCAAGGTCTGCAACATCTCGTCGACCGTCGAGAACAGCATGTCCGGAGAATGGGCTCTCAGGGCATCCAGGTCGGTGAAGCCCCAAGCCACTGCGCCGCTTGCGATGCCGGCGTGGCGAGCTGCTTCGATGTCGCGGATTTCGTCGCCGATGAAGATGGCCTGAGCGGGGTGGATGCCGATGCGGCGCAGGACCTTGCGCAGTTTCATGTGCTTGCCAAAGACCGACACGCCCCCTTCGCAGGCCGCTACCAGTCCCATGTTCTTCCTGCCCAACACACGGCGAACATTGGCGCAGGAGTTGGACGTCACTATGGCCAGCGTCGAGCCCGCCTGCGCCAGGCGGCCTAGCAGGTCCGGCACGCCAGGAAAGGGAGCGATCATCTCGATCTGTTTGGCCATCAAGCTGCGGAAACGAGCCGCGATGAAGGGCACCTTCCACAAGGGCACATGGTGTAGTCTCAGCAGCGTGGCAGCGTCGTGGCGCCTGAGAGTGGCAACCTGGTCTTTGTCGATTCGGTCGAACCCGAGCTCGTCGGCCAGTCGGTCGGAAATGCTGATGAACCACCCGAGGCTGTCGGCCAGCGTGCCGTCAAAATCGAAGATGACCAGTTTGAACTTCAAATGATGTGCTCCCTTTGCTCTTTTGGGACTGGCTAGGCTAGATGACAGGCGTCAGGAGGGCAATGTGGACGAGACGCCACAGACATTGGCGCAGGCGACGGCCGATGGGAATCCAACTGCAGTGATTGCGCTGGAACAATCGGCAAAGGCAAGCATGGCACGGTGCGCTGCGAGAGCGAGCCTTGCGAATGGCGTTTAGTCACTTTTGCCTATCGGGAAACTTGGATATACTTGCCAAGAACATGCGCCCCAAGGTCAGGACAGCGACGCTTGCCTGGTCGCGGATGCATTTGCACTTCTCGGTGGGCGAGGTCAGGCGATGAAACACAGTTTTGCCCTAACGGTGGCCGTGGCCGTTTCGATGGTGGGATGTACCAAGGCGCGTCCGTTGGAGGAAGCGGCTTCGGTGCACACGGCCGGGGTTCTGGATCCAAACCAACCCGATTTTCACGGCACGCTTCTGCTCAAGTCCAACTTCGATTTCGGCCTCTGCCAGCAATGCCACGGCCAGGACTTTTCGGGTGGGACGGCCCATGTGTCCTGTTTGCGTTGCCACCAGGGCTCGGGCGGCATTGCGCCGGGTGTGATGAATTCCGCCGGCACCCCGGCCTGCGCAGCCTGCCACGGCTCCACGCCAGCGTCGGGCAAACACAAGATCCACGTTGCTGGTGGCCTCTTGGTCACGAAGTTCGTCTGTACGACCTGCCATCCGGATCACAAGAGCGCTCAGGATCACGCCTATGCCTCCGACGGCTCGCTGCGCACTGGTCCTGCACAGGTTTCGCTGACCGGCCTGGCCGCGCAAACGCCTGCCAATGGCACGCGGGTGGGGCCGCCGGCCTGGGATCCGAGCGGTCGAACCTGCAGCAACGTCTACTGCCACGGTGCCACCTTCGCCGATTCGGCGGCCGTGACCAACAGCCCGAGTTGGGATGCCGCGCCTCGACCCGCGACCCAAACCTGCACCTTCTGCCACGGGCTTCCACCCAACGGAGCAGGCGGGACCCTTTGCTCGACCTGCCATCGCAACGTCGTCGATGAGCAGGCCAAGCTGATCAGCACGTCCTTGCACCTCAACGGCACGGTCGATTTCGCAGACCCGAACACACCCTGCAACACCTGCCACGGCTCAGCCAGCTCAGCGGCGCCGCCGCCCGATCTGCAGGGAAATTCCGCGACCTCGGCCGTGGGTGTGGGCCAGCACCAGCGGCATGTGACGGCGCCGGTGCTGGGCATTCGCGGTCCCATCCAGTGCTCGGAATGCCATCAGGTTCCTGCCAACGTGCTCAGTCCCGGTCATTTCGGCGCGGGTCACGCGCCCGGCACGGTCGCAATGGCCACGGTCTTTCCCAACGTGGCGGGATCGGGGACCTTGGCCCGAGCCCAGAGCGCGTTGCCCAAGTGGGATCCCGCTTCGACGACTTGCTCCGGTGCGTACTGTCACGGCGGTGGCGAGCCACTCAATACGGACAAGACCGCGGGCATCCAGCAAACGCCCAACTGGGTCTTAGCCGACAGCGGCGCGTGCGGGACCTCCTGTCATGGCATCCCACCGCAGTTCTCGGGACACCCGACCGGGGTGACGCGAACTGGGTGCGTGGCCTGCCACGCGAAGACCATCGACGCTTCCGGGAACATCGTCTTCACGGGTGCGGCCGGAGCCCAGAGCACGACCCACATGAACGGAGCCTTCGATGGCGACTAAAACGGTGGTCGTTTGTTTGGCGGTGCTGGTTTGGGCCAGCGGGTCGGCCCGCGCTGAAACGGTAACGGCCAGCTCGACCACCATCGTTTCGGGCCAGCGCGATCCGCGCGATGGCACCGTGCACACCGTGGTGCCTTTCCTCGAATTGGTTTCCTTGCGGGCATCGGACATCAACAGCGCGCTCTTCGACGACACCCAGATCGTGGTTTCGGGCTGGGGCGAGGCGGTGGCTGGCGATCCGCGCGATGGAAAGAGCGCCTTGGGCGACGTGGATGTGGCCTACGTGCAAGGCTCGACTTGGAACCGGCGCGTGACCTTGCGCGCCGGCCGGCAGTTCGTATTCCCCGGGACGGCGGGTAACGTGCAGCTCGACGGCCTGGCCCCCACGCTGCGGGTGGGGGCGGGATTCGGCTTGTCAGGATTCGTCGGTGTTCCGGTGACCCCACGCTTCGGTTACAGCCGGGGCGAATTCACCAGCGGGGCACGAGCGTTCTGGAGTCGTTCGTATGAATCAGAGGTGGGCGTTTCGATCTTGGAAATCCTGGGGGCGGGACGGCATGTGTTCCGTCGGGATGCCGGGGTCGACGCTCGTTATCGAATCTTGGATTCGCTCGCCCTCAGCGGACTGGTGAGGTGGAGCCTCGCCGAGACCCGCATGGCTGAGGCCGATGCGGCGGCCAACTGGCAGCCCTGTCGCTATCTGGACGTGACCGGGGACTACCGGCGTACGGCCCCGGACCTGTTCTTGCCGCGATATTCGATTTTTGCGGTTTTCGCCCAGGAGACGCGCGACGAATTCGGCGGCTATCTTTCTGTGCGGCCGTGGCTTCGCCGACTGGACGTGCAAGGCGATTTTCACCAAGTGCATGATGCCAACGGATGGGGCTGGAACACGGGAGGCAAGGCCAGCCTGCGTCTTGGAAGCGGCGGGGGAACGCGGCTCGGCGTCGAGAGCCGGCGGCTGAAGATCCCGGGTGGTGGCTATCTCATGGGCCGGGCCTTTGCCTGGCAAACCATCACCACGAAGATTCGCGTGGTGGCCGATTTCGATGTCTATAACCTCGACCAGCGTCTCAATGGCCAAAATCGTTCATTCTTCGGATCGGGCAGTCTGGTGTATGACGTGGCGCCGGCCTGGCGCGCGGTGCTCACCGGAATGGACAACGTGACCCCCTATACAACACACCAGATCGAAGGTCTGCTCAAGATCGTGTATGACGGAGGCCATGTGGTGAGGGAGGTCACCCAATGAGAAGTTTAGGCCATCGCGGGTCATGGATCGCGCTGGCAGCACTGGGTATCGCGGCTTGCGCGACCATGCTGGGGACTAGGCGGGCCAAGCAGCCCGGCGAGGAGATTCGCCAGTCGCACGCGGCCCATAAGGATCTTCCCTGTGTGATGTGCCACGAGGAGGTGCCTGAGGCCAAGACGGTCACCGACCGCTTGCGGCCGCCCGAGGCCAAGTGTCTGGAGTGTCACGGCGACAAGAAGGACCAGAAAGAGTGTGGCTACTGCCAC
>PMLB01000150.1 GCA_003158735.1 Myxococcales bacterium
CGTGACCTGATAGTCCGCTCCCGCCGCCTTGATATCGCTGATCAGAGTGCTGGTGTTGCTCACGTCCCAGTTGGACCAGTTGAGGGAGAAGGTCTTGCTGCCATCACTGTTGGCCGTGTACTTGTAGGTGCCGTCAGTGTCCTTGTTGATAAACTTGTCATCGTTGGTGGGGTTCTCGCGAAAGGGGACGCGGTTGCGCAGAATGGACAGCCCGGCCCCCTTGCTGATGCTGAAAAGGGCGTCGTAGACCCCTGTCTTGGATGCGGGAGGGTACAGCCACGCATTGCTGATACCGAATCCATCGATGACCTGCTTCGCCTGCGAGTACCTGACATTGGATCCGGTATTGGGTGTTAGCGTTCCGCTCGAGCTTGTCCCGCCCGAACTGGCCGCTCCACCCGTGGTTGTGGTCCCGCCGGTTATCGCTCCCGCCTCGCCCGCGACGCCACCGGTCTTAGAGCCCCCCGCGGAGCCGCCAGTCTTGGATCCGCCTGCGCTGCCGCCGGCGGCAGTCGTGCCCGCGACGGCAGCCGTGCCTGCGGCGCCGGCCGTGCCTGCGGCGCCGGCCATGCCCGCGGTGCCGGCCATGCCTGCCGTGCCGCCGGTTGCAGCCGCGCCAGCCGAAGAAGGAATGCCGCCTGAGGCTGCGGTCGTTGCACCGGCGCCTCCTGCGCCGCCCGTGCTCGAAACACCGCCGGTCGCTCCGGCCGCTGACCCGTCAAAGCCCGAACTTGAGGTGGTATCGAGAGGCGCTGTGGCCCCGCCCTGCGTGGACAGGGTCGCGTCGCCGCCGGGGCGGGATCCCGGGGGACTGCACCCCGCGCCGCTGGTCGCGAAAATGATGATGGATAGGGCCTTGGCGGTGGTGCTTCTGGACATGCTGCTTCGATCCCAGACCTAACAAGGATTCACCAGTTTATCGAGAATTCAATCTGACATGGGGCAGGCCAGGCTGTTCACGGCTGGCTAGAGGTTCTACCTACTTGCACACGCCGTTTTGGCAGGCGGCCGGCGTGTTGCACGGGGAGCCGCACGTGCCGCAGTTGGCGCTGTCGCTGCCCAGGTTCGCACAGACTCCGTTGCAGTCGGCCAGGCCGGGCGCGCACGACGAGCAGCAGCGGAACCCGGTGTCCGGATACGAAAAGTCCTGCGCGAGCGTGGCGGCCATGAAGCTGCAACCCAAGCCGACGGAGAAGCTGTCGAAGGCGCCCCCTCGGATGGTGTACACCTTGCGCCCGTCGGCCAATGTGCCGCGCAGATCGTCGGTCCATTCGGCAAGGTTGCCGCTCATGTCGAAGACCGCCGCGCCAGCGTCGCTCGGGTCGAGATTCCCGGACGTGGTGCACTGGTTGAACGAGCCCACGGTCGCTACAGCGTTCAGGTTTGCTTCGGCGCCGTTGCACAGGGCCGCATCGTAACTGGCAGCGTAGGGGTAGCAGCCGCTGGTGCAGGTCTTGCCCAGCGTGCAGGCAAAGCCCCATTCGTCGGCGATGACGGTGGAATTGTTGCGCGTGACTTGGCACAAGCGCATGCCGGCGGCGCGGCAAGCAGCGTCGGCGGCCGACCAGGTTACCGAACTCCAAGGCAGAACGCCGGTTCCGGTTGCACTGCTTGGGCGCGAGCAGGCGCGTGCGGAGGAAGATCCCGCGGAGGTCGCGTTGGCGTCGCCCCGGCTCGCCTCATAGCGGTAGATGTAGTAACCGCCGCCTGGAGCATCGGCCGCCGCGACGTGGACTACGGCATCAAGCACGCCCTTGCACGCTTGTCCCGCGCAAAGGGGAAGTCCCAAGTCTGGGGGGTTGTCCCAGCTTTCGTCGGTGAGCCCATCGCAGTCGTTGTCCTTGCCATCGCAGATTTCGTCCGTCGGTGTGGCGGCCGCGGATCCGGATAGATCACAGGCTGGGGCCAAAGTCTTGTCGGCTTGGCACTTGATGGTTCCCACGCGGCGGCATTCACCCAGGCCAGTGTCGTCGCTGCATGGCGTGCCTAGGACAGTGGATGCGAACTCGTCCACGGCACCGTCACAGTCATTGTCGAGCCCGTCGCACCATGACTCCTGCGCCACGATTTGGTTGGGGCCGGTGAGTTGCACGGTGGCTGGGTAGTTGCAAATCCAGCTCGGCTCACTCGCGCCAGACGGGGTGGTGCACACAGGGAAGCTGGCGCTGCCAGGGAAGCTCGTCGAGCCGCCGGGGCCTTTGCCGCATTCGCCGGCCTGGCGGCAGAAGTTGACGGTGGGCTGAATCAGGCCGGGGTCGTCTCCGTCGGTGAGGCCGTTGCAGTCGTTGTCTTTGCCATCGCACATTTCTGGTCCATCGGGTGTGCAGGCGTATTCGCAGCCGTTGCTCGGGTTGTGGTCGACATCGGACCAACCTTGCTGGCAGGGGCCCATTTGACACTGACCGTTGCTGCACAGCCCGATCGCGTGCGCATAGCTGCAGGCGATGGCGCAAGAGCCGCAGTGTCGCGGATCGGTCTGCAAGACGAAATCTTCGTCGACCGAGCCATCGCAGTCATTGTCAATGCCGTCGCAGATTTCCCGTTGCGGGGTCACTGCGCCGGTACAGACCAAGGCCCCGACGGTGCACACCCAGGCGCCCAGCCGGCACTGACCGGTGCAGGTTCCGGTTTGCAGGTTGCAGCCGTCAGCCCCTATGGGATAGCAAGGCTTGCCCAGGTTGGGATCGCTCTCGTCGATGAGTCCGTTGCAGTCGTTGTCGCGCCCGTCGCAAACTTCCTGGCTGGGTTGACCCGCGCCTACGCAGATGGGTGCGCCGGCGATGCAGGTGAGAGCACCCGGCTGGCATCCGTTTCCGCCGCACGGGCGGCCCACGTCTGTAGCATGGTCGTCGATGAGTCCGTTGCAGTCGTTGTCTTTGCCGTCGCAGATCTCGATGCCGCTGTTGCTTGGCGTGCAGGCATACTCACACCCGTTGTCCGCATTGCCATCGACATCGTAGTAGCCCGGCAAGCAGTCGACCCCACACTTTCCCTGCTGGCAGCTTCCGCTGGAGTGGGCGGCACTGCACACGTGGCCGCATTGTCCACAGTTGTCTGGGTCGGTCTGCAGGTCGAAGCCTTCGTCAATGGTGCCATCGCAGTTGTTGTCCGCGCCATCGCAGATCTCGACGCCACCGTTGCTCTTCACGCACTCGCAGCCGTTTCCTGCCTGGCCATCAAGATCGACGTAACCGGGATCGCAGCTGCCCACCCCGCACTGGCCTGCCAGGCAGGCCGCTTGGCCGTGGGGAATCTCGCAAACCTTCCCGCACACGCCGCAGTTCTCTGGGTCAGTTTGAAGGTTGGCCCCACGGCAGCCCCCATCAGGCGAGGCTCCGGGCTTCGCATCGGAAGACTTCCCGCCATCGGCGGAGTTCCCTGCATCTCCCGGGTTGTGCAAGAATGAGCCCCCGGCGTCCGTGCCGGCCGACCCGGTGATTCGTTCAACATTGGCCTGACGCTGCTGGCAGGCACCCAGAGCCAGGGCGAATGCCAAGCTGGTGCCGACAGCCACGAGCACCTGCCATCCTCTGACCTCTCGCCTACGCGCCTCGTCGGTCGAGACACCAGATCCTAGCGTACCAATCACAGCCGCTTCCATGGGCCTCTAGTGTAAGTCCTGCGACGGGCGCTGTAAATCTCGACGGATTCGAGGTGTTCCCTCGCCCCATCATCCTGTCCGCGCAGCCGCGGCCGCCGACTGTGCGCGGGGCGCGCCTGCCGACGCGATCTTCTGGCGGCGCTTGTCCAGGTCCATCTCATCGTCAGCGACGTGCATAAGATCGTCGCAGGCGGTGCCATTCTCGGGATAGTGGGCGAATCCAAAGCTGAGTCCGATGGAGAAGGGAGCGCCGGTGCGGGCCTGGGACAGAGCCGCGCGCAAGCGCGCGAGCAGCGGCGCGGATTCGCTCGCCCCCATCTCGGGGAAGAGCACCGCAAACTCATCGTCCCCGACCCGGCAGAGCACGTCGTGGGTGCGCAGCAAGCGTTCGAGAAACTCGGCCACCCAGCGCAGAACCAGATCCCCTTCCCCGTGGCCGTAGCTGTCGTTGAGCACCCTGAGATCGTTGACATCGACCATCATGATGCTGAAGTGGCGCTGCGGCTGGCGGCGCGCTCGGCTCAACTCCTCGGTGAGACGCTCGGTGAAGTAGCGGCGATTCCACAGTCCGGTAAGCTCGTCGCGGTAGGCGAGGGAGCGAGAGGCCTCCAACCGAGCAAGCTCGTGGCGCAATTCGGCATTCTCGCGAAGCAATTCCTTCACGCTCAGCGGTGCTGGCCGAGTCAGGTTCTTGCTTCTCACAATGGATCTTCTAGCAAAAAGGTGGCTGGCGCGCCAACGCGTCCCCGTATAATCCTTCACCGAAACATGTCCTTTCGCACCGCAGTCCTCTTCGATCTCGACGGAACCCTGGTCGACACCGAGCGCGACAACGTGGAGTCGGTCGTGCTGGCGCTACGACGCTGGCAGGTCGAACTCGACGATGCTGAGCGCCACTTCGTGGTGGGGCATTCCTGGAACGAAATACACGCCATGCTCTGCCGCAACCATGGGCTGCAGGTGGGCATGGACGAGGTCATCGCGCGGGCGGTGGAGGAAAAGCGGCAGCTCCTCGCACACAAGGGATATCAGCCGCTGCCTGGGGCGCGCGCTGCAGTCAAGCGTCTGGGCCAGCGCGCGGCTTTGGCCGTGGTGTCGGGGGCCAGCCGGGTGGAAGTGAGCGAGGCCATCGCCGGGCTGGGGATGCTCGGCGATTTTCAGGTCTTGCTCGGGGCCGAGGACTACAGCAAAGGCAAGCCCGATCCCGAGCCGTATCTGACCGCGATGCAGTTGCTTGCCGTGCAGCCATCCGCTTGCATCGTGGTGGAGGACGCCGAGCCGGGCATTCTGGCGGGGCGCGCGGCCGGCGCTCATGTGATTGCGGTCAGGGCAGCCAACTACCTCGGATACGACCAGTCGGCGGCGCATGTCGTGCTCGACACGCTCGACGGAATGACCGACGAGCTGTGCGACCGGCTGCTGGGGCAGTCGAAATCGATCGCACTCGGCTAGCCAGCATTGCCATGTTCGAGCATTTGCCCGCCGATGTGGTGCTTTTCGAGGTCGGGCCGCGCGACGGGCTGCAGAACGAGACCCGCCTGGTCACGACCACGGACAAGGTCGCGCTCATCGACGCGCTCTCGGGCTGTGGCCTGCGCGCCATCGAGATCACCAGCTTCGTCAATCCGCAGTGGGTTCCACAACTGGCCGACGCCGGCGAGGTGGCGAGACGGGTGGTGCGCCGTCCTGGGATCATCTATTCGGCGTTGGTGCCCAATCAGCAGGGACTGGTCGCGGCGCAGGCGGCGGCCGTGCCAGAGATCGCCGTGTTTATTTCGGCGTCCGAGAGCCACAACCGCAAGAACGTAAACAAGAGCATCGCGGACACCTTGCGGGTTCTTGAAGAGGTCGTGCTCAACGCGCGTTGCGCCGGCATGCGCGTGCGCGCCTACGTCTCGACCGTGTACGGTTGCCCCTACGAGGGCGCGGTCATTCCCGCCAAGGCAGTGGCGTTGCTGGCTGCCCTGCGCGCGGCGGGCTGCTACCAGGTTTCTTTGGGCGACACCATCGGCGTGGCCAACCCGCGCCAGGTGCGTGACGTTCTCGCGCTGGTTTTGGCCGAGACGCCTCGCGAGGCCGTGGCCGTGCACTTCCACGACACGCGCGGCACCGCTCTGGCCAATATTCTGGTGGCGCTGGAGATGGGCATCACCACCATCGACACGGCGTTGGGCGGGCTGGGTGGCTGCCCCTTCGCGCCCGGCGCATCAGGCAACGTGGCCACAGAAGACGTGGTCAACATGCTGGAAGGCATGGGCGTGAAGACCGGCGTCCAGCTCGACAAGCTGATCGATTGTTCGCGCCTGGCGGCCAGCCTGGTGGGGCACGAAATGCCGTCGCGTTACTATCGCGCCGCCATCGGCTCGCGACTGCATGCGGGTGGGGGAAGCCGAGCGTAGCTAGCTTTTTTCACCACAGAGAGCACAGAGAACACAGAGGCCGGAAGGAAGGAAAGGGTTCGGACCGGACACGACCAACCCTTTCTCCTTTCCGGTCCGGCTCTGTGACCTCTGTGGCCTCTGTGGTGAAAAAGCTAGCCCAGCGCCCGCTGGCGCAGGAAGTGGTCGGCCAGAACCAGGGCCATCATGGCTTCGACGATGGGCACCGCGCGCGGAAGCACGCAGGGGTCGTGACGGCCGCGGGGCTTGAGAACCGTGGGATTGCCGTCGACGTCCACGGTTTCCTGTTCGCGCAGGATGGTGGCCACGGGTTTGAAGGCGGCGCGCACGACGATGTCCTCGCCGTTGGAGATGCCGCCCTGGATGCCGCCGGAGCGATTGGTCCGCGTGCGGATGCGGCCGTTGTCTGAATAGAAGAGGTCGTTGTGCTCGGAGCCGTGCAGGCGCGTGCCGGCGAAGCCGCTGCCCACTTCGAAGCCTTTGCAGGCCGGGATCGACAGCAGGGCTTTGCCCAGATCTGCGTGCAGCTTGTCGAACACCGGCTCGCCCAGGCCCGCGGGCACATGGCGCGCCACTGCCTCGACCACGCCGCCCAGAGAATCGCCGTCGCTGCGGGCCTGATCGATGAGCGCGATCATCTGATCGGCGACAGCCGCGTCCGGGCAGCGCACGATGTTCGTGTCCACGTCCTTGCGCGTGACCTTGCCGGCGTCGACGGTAGCCGCCAGATCCTGGACCTGCTTCACGTAGGCCACGATCTCGATCTGGGCCTGCTCCGCCAGCAGCTTGCGTGCGATGGCGCCGCTGGCGACCCGACCGATGGTTTCGCGCGCGCTGGCCCGGCCGCCACCCGCGCTCGCGCGAACACCGTATTTCGCTTGGTAGGTATAGTCGGCATGGGACGGGCGAAAGGCCTGCCGGATTTCCTGGTAGTCGGCGGAGCGCGCGTCGGCGTTGCGCACCAGCAACGCAATGGGCGAGCCCAGGGTCACGCCTTCGTGTACGCCCGAAAGAATCGCGACGGCGTCTGCTTCATCACGGCGGGTGGTTATGCGGCTTTGGCCGGGCCGGCGCCGGTCCAGCTCGACCTGGATCTCTTCCGCCGTGATGGGCACACGCGGTGGGCAGCCGTCCACCACGACCCCGATTGCCGGGCCGTGCGATTCACCCCAGGTTGCGATGCGGAAAAGCTGTCCGAATGTGCTCGCCACGATGGCCGATAGGCTAGCACGAACGGCCCACGAAGCCGTTGGCGACGCGAATCCTTGCCGCGCCTCGCAGCTGCAGAAAATGCCTTTCGCATGCCCGCCAAGTTTTCTTGTGGAATTTTGCGAAAGTTTTATTCAACGTAGCGGCCATGAGCACCAACGGAATCCCGCGCAAATGGACGGTCGCGGACTCCGCAGAGACCTATGGCATCCGATACTGGAGCCAAGGCTACTTCTCCATCAACGATCTGGGCCACGTCGTCTGCCACCCGCAGGGACCCGACGCGGGCGCCATCGACCTGAAAGAACTGGTCGACGAGGTGGTTCGCCGGGGCATCGGGCTTCCCCTGCTGGTTCGTTTCTCTGACATTCTCAGAAGCCGCGTGGTGGAACTGCACGAGGCCTTCAAGCGCGCTATCACCGAGTACGGGTACAAGTCCGAGTACCGCGGCGTGTATCCCATCAAAGTCAACCAACACCGCTACGTGGTCGAAGAGATCGTGCAGTTCGGCCGGCCCTACCACTACGGCCTGGAGGCTGGTTCCAAGCCCGAGCTGCTGGCGGTGATGGGCATCCTCGACGACGAGGAAGCGCTCATCGTGTGCAACGGCTACAAGGATGAGGAGTACATCGAGACCGCGCTCATGTGCTCGAAGCTCGGGCGCAAGGTGCTCATTGTGGTGGAGAAATTCTCCGAACTGGACCTCATCGCGTCCACCGCGAAGAGAATCGGGGTCAAGCCCCGCATCGGGATCCGGGTGAAACTGGCCTCCAAGGGTTCGGGCCGCTGGGAGGCATCCGGGGGCGACCGATCCAAGTTCGGCCTCTCCACGCGCGAGGTGGTCGAGGCGGTGCGTTTTCTGCGCGACGCCGACATGCTCAACTGCTTCGAGCTGATCCACTTCCACCTGGGCAGCCAGATCTCGGCCATCCGTGCCATCAAGAACGCCATGCGCGAAGCGAGCCGTTTCTTCGTCGAGATCGTCGGTCTGGGCGCGCCGCTCAAGTACTTCGACGCCGGCGGCGGCCTGGGCGTGGACTACGACGGGTCGCAGACCAACTTCGCCTCGTCGATGAACTACACCTTGCAAGAGTACGCCAACGATCTGGTGTTCGGCCTGCAGGAGGTGTGCGATGCGGCCGGCGTCGCCCATCCCACCATCGTCACCGAATCGGGGCGCGCGGTGGTTGCCCACCATTCCATGCTGGCCATCGACGTGCTGGGCGTGGGCGAGTTCGACGTGGGCAAGGCACCCGACAAGCTGCCCGACAATGTTTCGCGCCTGGTGCGCAACATGTTCGACACGGCCCGCGACATTTCCAGCAAGAATCTGCGCGAGGCGTACCACGACGCCCTGGAGTATCGCGAAGAGGCGCTGTCGTTGTTCTCGCTCGGCAGCCTGTCACTGACCGAGCGAGTGATCGCCGAGGACATCTTCTGGGCCATCTGCCAGCGCGTGCTCAAGG
>PMLB01000047.1:0-3039 GCA_003158735.1 Myxococcales bacterium
TTTCGGCAAGAGTTTTTTCAAGTTCAGATCTCCTGATCTCGCCCGGTAATCCCGGCCTGCCAGTGAAAACGGAATGATCCCAAACCGTACTTGCAACGGGGCATGCAAATGGGGTACGAGAGATAGATGCCGCAGCTTCAACTGCCGATTTTTCCAGCCGGAGTGACGGAGATCAACAGCCAGATCGCCGTGCAAAAAGAGGCGGGGCAGGTGTACTATGTCCACGGTCACTTGCCGGTGTTCCATCACGAGGAGGGGGACGTGCGGAGCTTCCGCATGTTCACCAGCCAGATGATCGCGGGCGGGATCGTGAAACCGCAAGAAATCGCCGAGGCGTTTGGCGTGCCGATGGTTACGGTGAAGCGGTATGTGAAGGTGTATCGGGAGCGCGGCTCCAAGGGGTTCTACGCGGCCCAACCGCGCCACAGTTCGGCGTCGGTGCTAAAAGGAGCGGTGCTGGAGCAAGCCCAACTTCTCTTGGATGAGGCGCGGAGCGTGCCGGAAGTGGCGGCGGCGTTGAACGTGTTGCCGAACACGCTGCACAAGGCGATCCGCGCGGGCCGTTTACGCGGCCTTCAAAAAAAAGCGATCGCGGCGCCCGCCAAGTAACCAACCAGAGCGAACGCAGCCACTCCGACAGCCAGGCGCCGATGGGCAACGGCGCGACGCGCTCGTTGGAACGCGTCGCGGCAGCGATGGGCGCACTGGAGTCGGCGCCGATCGAGTTTCACCGCGCCTGTGACGTAGCGCAAGGCGGGGTGCTGCTGGCCTTACCGGCCCTGTTGGCGGAGGGACTGCTGCGGCGTACGCCGGAGTTCTATCGGCTACCCAACGGCTTTTACGGCATGGAGAGTATCTTTCTGCTGCTGGGGTTGATGGCGCTGGCGCGCATCCGGTCGCTGGAACAACTGCGTTACCAGGCGCCGGGCGAGTGGGGCAAGTTGTTGGGGCTGGATCGCATTCCCGAAGTGCGGACGCTACGCGCGAAGTTGAAACTGCTGTGCCAGGACATGGGCCGGGCGATGGAATGGAATACCGCCTTGGCCCAGGAATGGATCGCGCGGCAAACCGCCACGGAGATCTATTTCTACTGCGACGGCCACGTGCGCGTGTACCACGGAGACCAGACCGCACTGCCGCGCCACTATGTGGCCCGTGAACGATTGTGCCTGAGGGCCACGACCGACTACTGGGTCAACGCCATGGACGGCCAGCCTTTCCTCTACGTGAACAAGGAAGTGGACCCCGGACTGATCGCCACGCTCAAGGACGACGTGATTCCTTGGCTGGAGGCAAACGTGGCCAAGACGCCGGAACAGGAGCAGCGGCTGGCGGCGGATGCGCGGGCTCACTGGTTCACCATGGTATTCGACCGGGAAGGCTACAGTCCGGAACTGTTTGAGCAGATGGGGAAGAAGCGGATCGCCATTCTGAGCTATCACAAGTTTCCTGGGGACGATTGGCGGCGGGATGAGTTCCGCACGCACAGCGTGACCCTGGCCGGAGGCGAAACCGTGAGCCTGCAACTGGCCGAGCGCGGTTCGCAGTTATCCAACAAGCTTTGGCTGCGCGAGATTCGCAAGCTCACCGATAGCGGACATCAGACCTCGATTCTGACGACGAACTTTCAGGCTCCGATGACCACGCTGGCGGTGTCGCTATTCGCCCGATGGAGTCAGGAAAACTTCTTCCGCTACATGCGGGAACACTATGGTTTAGATCGGCTAATCGAGTATGGAACCGAAGTCGTTCCTGATGCGATTTGCGTGGTTAATCCGGCTTGGCGCATGCTCGACAGCCAGATCCGTTCTCAGACGGGGCAGCGCCACCGGCGGGCCGCAGAGTTCGGCGCCCTGGCTCTATCCGAAGACCCCAGCGACTCCCAGATGGCGGGTTTTCAACAACGCAAGGGACAACTGCGAGAAGAGATTCAGGCTCTCGACCGGGAACTCGGCAACCTCAAACAAGAGCGGAAGAAAACCGCGCATCACGTTGCGGTGAAGTCGTTGCCCGAGGATGACAGGTTCACTCGCCTGCGCACGGAACGGAAGCACTTCATCGATACGCTCAAGATGATTGCCTATCGCGCCGAAACCAGCTTGGCATCCATGCTGCGCGAGCACCTGGCCCGCGGCGACGACGATGCCCGCGCCTTACTGCGCCAGATCTTCCGGAGTGAGGCCGATCTCACGCCCAACCCGGCCGCCAACACACTCACCATCGGGCTGCACCACCTTACACAGGCGGCTCACGATCAAGCCATCGAAGGGCTGCTTGCCGACCTCAACGCAACCCAGACGGTTTTTCCTGGCACCACGCTGACCATGGTCTTCAAAATCGGATCAGCTTGATTTCACCCAGATCAGGAGGTCTGACTCTATGGACCTGACGGACAGCGGGTCTTGCGGTCAGACAGGACAACCCATCTTCCGCGCGATCCTCTTAGGTCTGACATCGACGTCTTTCTGATCTCGCCGCACGACTTACTTCTGCCCGAGCACGCGAGCCAAACTCTGAATGGGCTGCTAAAGAGCACGCGTTTCTTCCTTCAATTGGTCGCGAAAGACCTCATTGAGGCGTGGGACTGGCGCCGGAGCGACCCACAGCGGCTCACTCAGCCTCCAGATCAGTGGCCGCGCTTACCGGCAAATCAACCTGGCGGGTTTGCCGGCTATCAGCCAGGAGTTCCTCAGCCATCACCAGTGGCGCCGATGGTTATGCACCCAATCCAACTGCACAGGTTTCGATCAGCCGCTTTGGATGATCTGTCCCGCCCGCAGTGGGCCTTGTTCGACTGATTGCCTTCCCGACCGCTCCGCAAATCAGCCCTCTATTTCTGTTATCCTAAATGTAGGAAATCTCCACATGTGCCTGGCAGTGCCCGGAAAAGTCCTCGAATCCACTGACATCGGCTCGAACCGGATTGCGAAGGTCCAGTTTGGCGGCGTCACCCGCACGGTGTATCTGGACCTGCTGCCCGAAGCCGGCGTCGGCGACTATGTGCTGGTCCACGTGGGGTTCGCCATCAGTAAGATCGAT
>PMLB01000047.1:3137-3310 GCA_003158735.1 Myxococcales bacterium
CACGCCATCATGCGCTACGGGTTGGACGAACTGCTGCCGCCGGAAATCGAGCTGGTGCACGGGCCGGGGTGCCCGGTGTGCGTGGCGCCGCTCGAAATCATCGATAAGGCGCTGGACATCGCGGCGCGGCCGGAGGTGATCTTCGTCTCCTACGGCGACATGCTGCGCGTGCC
>PMLB01000106.1 GCA_003158735.1 Myxococcales bacterium
GCCGAGGCCGGCGCCGAGGCCGGTGCCTCGGTCGGTGCCGGTTGGGCGGGGCTGGGCTCGGCTGGCGCTGCCGGTGGCTCCGCCGCGGCGGGCGCATCGGCCGGTCCGGTCGGCGCAGGCTCAGCCGACACGGCCGCCTCAGCCGAAGGGCCGGCGAGCGGCAGGGCCAGCAATTTCAGGATAAGGAGCGCGCAGATCACACCGCGACCAAAGGGGAGGTTGGTAAGAGCCTCTTACCAAGTTACTGGCCGGCTTACCATCGTTTTCTTTGGCTCGGCAGACCGCCGCCTGATGTATAGTTCTGCGCAGTCCATGTCTCGTTTTCTATCGTGGTTTCTTGTGCTGGCGAGCGCCTCGGGCTGCATCGGCGTCTCACAAACGCGCGCGTCTGGCGGCGCCCTGGGCGCGGTCGACGTCGCGAGCTGTCGGCTGGGTACGCGTCCCGCGGACGACGGCATGATTGATGACTTCGAGGACGAGAACACCGACATCAGCGCAATAGCAGGCCGCAATGGCTACTGGTGGACCAAGCACGACGACAAGGGATCGACCATCGGGCCCGATCCCTTCATCCCGAGTGAAGCTGGGACCGACGGCTCGGGCCTGGCCCTGCGAGCAATGGGCAAGACCGCCATCGGCGCGCCACAAGAGGCATGGGGCGCGGGCTTCGGCCTGATGCTGCTCACCCGCAAGGATGGCGTGTACGACGCTTCCAAGTACGTGGGCGTTTCCTTCAGGGCCAAGGCGGGCGCGAATTCAACCCACCAGATCCGTTTCGCCATCGGCGACGTGAACACGCACCCCAATGCCGGGGTCTGCAAGGTCTGCTGGAATCACTTCGGCAAGGATGTGACGGTGACCAACCAGTGGAAGGAATTCCGGGTTCTGTTTTCCGAGCTCCAGCAGCCAGCCGGCTGGGGCGATCCCCGTCCTGCGGCGCTGACGCCTAGCAAGCTGGTCTCCATAGATTGGTCCATCGCCGGTGGACAGACCTACGACCTGTGGATCGACGACATCCAGTTCCTCGCTTGCAAGTAGGAAGCAAGCTTTTTTCACCACAGAGAGCACAGAGGTCACAGAGCCGGATCGGAAGGGAAAGGGTTAGCTTCCGTCCGATCCGAACCCCTTCTTCCTTTCCGGCCTCTGTGTTCTCTGTGCCCTCTGTGGTGAAAAAAGCTAACTATCCGCCACCGGAGATCCCGTCGCTGCGGTTGCATCCACGCGCGCGAAGGACGCGGCCAGGGCTCGGTGCTCGGGCGTGCCCAGGCGAGCCAGAAATTCGTTTCGCTCGGCCGGCATGCGCGGGTTCAGCAGAGCCTTGAATCGCGCCCCGCGCGCGGCGCTCTCCTGCACGCGCGCGCGCACCTCGGGCCGCGTTTCAGCAGCGCGCACCAAGGCCGCCAAGGCCGCCTCCTGCCGCGCCCGCGGCTCGCGCACCAGAAAGTGGTCCACGCCTGCCAGCAGGCTTTGTACCACCAGTTCCTCGATGGGCCAGCGGTCGGCCACGGCACGCATGCCCAGATCGTCGCTGACCAGTAGGCCAGCAAAACCCAAATCGCCGCGCAGGATGTCGCGTGCAATCCGCCGCGAAAGCGTGGCAGGCATTTGCGCATCCCAGGCCGGGTACATCACATGCGCAGTCATGATCGCCGACAAACCCGCGGCCACCGCTGCGGCAAAGGGCGCCAGCTCCACGGCGCGCAAACGGGCGTCGTCATGAACCACCACGGGCAAGTCTAGGTGCGAGTCGGTTTGCGTGTCGCCGTGGCCGGGGAAATGCTTTCCACAACCGAGCACGCCCGCCGCGCGCAACCCGCGCCAGAAGGCCAGCGCGTGCGTCGCCGCAGCCGCGGGCGTCGCACCAAAGGACCGGTTGCCAATGACCGGGTTGGAGGGATTGGTGTGCACGTCGAGCACCGGGGCGAAATTCCAGCCGATGCCCAGGACCGCCAGTTCGTCCCCCAGTGCACGTCCCACAGCCTCGGTGCGCGCGGGATCGCCGGCCGCAGCCACCGAGAACATGTCGGGCCACACGGTGAGCGGCTGGCGCAGCCTCTGCACCAATCCGCCCTCCTGGTCGACGGAAACCGCCAGCGGGAATCCCGCCGGACTGGCCCTGCGCAGGGTCCGCACCAGCTCCGCCACCTGCACCGGCTCGACGATATTGGGTCGAAACAACATGACCCCGCCGACTTCCGATCGCGCAATGCGGCCCAGCAATTCGGCCGGGGCCTCGGGCCCGTCGAAGCCGACCGACAGAAGCTGGCCACACAGGGTGCGAAGGGTGGCGGAGGTCACGCGAGTATCATAGCGAGAACCTTGGCCGCGCGGGCAACCTGTTGTTATAAGGTGCGCCTACCTAGGAATGTTGCGATGACCAAGCTCAAACACCTCCGTGCTCCCCACGCGGCCAAGACCGGGCCTCGCCTGGCTTCTTCTCTTGTCTTCGCAACCCTCCTGGGCGGCGCGGGCGCTGCCTGGGCTCAGATGGGAGCCATGCCGGGCGGTATGTCTCCCGGTGGCATGGGGGCCCCACCCCCGGCCGGCCAAGAAAAAGAGGAGGGCCCAGCCGAAGCCGCGCCTGAGGAGGAAGGCAAGGCAGCGGACGACGCCGGCCCCCAGGCGGGCTACACCAACCAGCACCGGCGCCGCACCCAGGTGATCGAGCTTGATGGCTACTTCCGCACGCGCGCCGAGTTGCTACACAATTTCAACTTGGGCCTGGGCTACGCGAATAGCACCGATCCATCTTCTGGCTACCCGCCTTTCCCCACGCCGCTCGAGTGCGGCACCAACTCCGGTGGCTGCGCGCAGAAGAACCTAGGCAACACCAACATGCGCCTGCGCCTTGAGCCCACCATCAACATTACGGACCAAGTTCGCGTGGTGGCTCAGATCGATGTGTTCGACAACCTCATCTACGGCTCCACGCCCGACTCGCTGATTTCGGCGTCGCAACCAGCTCTGCGCACCAACTTGGCGCCGACCGGAATCCTGTCGAACTCCCAGACCACGCCCGGCTCGAACACCTTCACCTCGGCCATCAGCCCCAAGCGGGTGTGGGGCGAGGTGGACAGCCAGATCGGCTCCCTGCGCTTCGGCCGCATGCCCTGGCACTTTGGCCGCGGGATGTACTTCAACAAGGGCGACTGCGCGGATTGCGACGGCGGCACCACGGTGGACCGGATCATGGCCCTCACCCAGGTGTACGGCCACCAGCTTGCCCTGTCCTGGGATTTCGGCCCATCCGGCTACGCCTGGGGCATGACCGATGCGGGCCGCGCCGATCCCAGCGGGCCACCCATGGATCTGTCGCAGAACGACGAGGTGGTGCAGCTCACCGCGGCCCTGACCAAAAAGGACGACGACCAGCGTTTCCGCGAGCGCGCGCAGAACGGCGAGCTGGTGATCAACTACGGCGTGCAGCTGGTGTACCGGACCCAGAACAATGAGGTCTTCAATCTCTCGACTCAGGCCAAGGCGGACCAGGCGCTGAATGGCTCTCTCTCTCGCACCGACCTGAACAACGCCACCGACACCACTCCTTCCCTGACCCAGCACATCGGCGCCTGGCTGCTTATCCCCAGCCTGTGGTTCAAGCTGGGCTGGAAGGCCCTCACCCTGGAGTTCGAAAGCACGGCCCAGGCAGGACGCATGGCGAACGCGGGGCCGCTGCGCCTGCAGGAAGCAGGCAGCACCGACAACCATCTCTCCATCCTGGGAATGGGCTGGGTCCTGGCCGCCGATCTCAAGCTGTACAAGGATTCGCTCTTCATCGGATTCGAAACCGGCGGCGCCACCGGCGACCAGGCTGAAACCGCGTGCAACGACAGCACCAATTGCAGTGCAACCTCACAAAATGCGAGCCCCTATCTCAACTACCGCTGGAAGTTCGTGCCCCAGCCCATCGGGGACAGTTCGATGCACAACTTCTATTTCTCGCCCGACTACCATGTCGACGAGATCTTCTTCCGCCGAATCATGGGGACCGTCACCAATGCCATCTACTTCAAACCTTCCATTGCCTATTGGCTGGACGTGACCGAGGGACGCCAACTGGGGCTCTCCGGATCGGTCATCTACAGCCTGGCGCCAGTTCCCGTGTCTACCCCTGGAAACGCGATGGGCTATGGCGTCGAGATGGACCTCGGGCTTGGCTACCGCAACACCAACGAAAAGTTCTACGCCGGCATGGTGTGGGGCGTGTTCTGGCCCTTCGGCGCGCTCAACCGCCCTGCCGGAGAAATGTTCCCCGGCACCGCCGCCGGAACCGCCACCGCGGCCCAGGTTCTGCGCGGCTTCGTCGGGATCAAGTTCTGAGCGAGCTGGTTCACCACAGAGATCACAGAGGCCACAGAGCCGGATCGGAAAGAAGGAAGGGGGCTGGGCTCCTTCTGGTCCGAACCCTTTCCTTCCTTCCGGCCTCTGTGTTCTCTGTGCCCTCTGTGGTGAGACAGCTAACTATTTCTTCTTGACCGCGCCTTCCAGCGACTTGATGCGCTCCTCGGCGTCACGGCGCGATTCAGGATCCAGGTGCTGGCTGCCGGCCAGGTACTTCTTGAAGGCGGACATGGCGTCGTCATAGCGACGGTCCTGCGAATAGAGCAAACCCATATCGTAGTAGCCGCCGGTAAGGCCTGGATCGAGTGACACCGCCGTCTCGTATTCCGCGATCGCCTCGTCGGGTTTCTTGTGGCGGCGGTACGCCACCGCCAGATTGAGATGGGTCTGCCCGTTCTTTGGGTCCAGCTCGACCGCCTTCTTCAGTGCCACCACCGCCCCCTCCCGATCGTCGGTCCTGGAGAGAGCCACGCCCAGGTTGGACCAGGCCAGCGGTTCTTTGGGTTTGAGTTCGGTCGCCTTGCGCAGGTGAGGAATCGCTCTGGGGTAATCGCCAATCTGCCGCAAGGCTGCGCCCAGGCTGGCATGGGCTTCGTAGTCGTCCGGCTGCAGGCTCACCGCTCGCCCCAGCTCCGTGATGGCCTCGTTCCATTTCTTCTGCCGCCCATAGATCGCGCCCAGGTTGGCGTGCGCGCTCGCGTCGTCGGGTTGCAGCTTGGTCACTTTCAGCAACGCCTGGCCCGCGTTGTCGAGCTCGCCCTCCATCCGGTAGAGCGTGCCCAAGGTGAACCAGGCCGCGGCGTAGTCCGGACGCAGCTGGACGGCATTCTTCATCTCAACCAGCGCCTCCGCGGT
>PMLB01000022.1 GCA_003158735.1 Myxococcales bacterium
TGCGGTCCTGCCGGGAATCCCGAATGGACCCTTCTTCCGGTTCACTCCGCAGGCCGCCCACAGAAGATCAGAAAGAACCCGCAAAGGAAGTGTCTTGTCGCTGATCTCGCGGATGGTCTTTCTCAGTTGCAAGACCGTCGCGAGCGACCTGCTGGACTTGAGCGCGGGTTTTGGTAGTTCAATCGGCTGAGCATCGCGCGAAATGCCTGGTTTCCGTTTGCTGGGTCGCTTCTGGGTCATCGGTGCCTCCCGGCCTGGTTCAAAATGCCGCCCCCTTTATAGTATGCTGACCGCCCATGGCTCTGCACCAGTCAAAAGAGGATCTCGTTCTCCTGGAGGGCGGAATCGTCGCGCGTCTCCAACAAGTCGGCGCCTCTGTGGTCGGCTTCGCGGATCTCTCGCCCCTGCCGGAACCAGCCACCGGCGGTCTGAAGTCCGCGATCTCTGTTGGCATCGCCCTGAACCCCGAGGTTGTCGCTGGCCTCGCTGCTGGCCCGACGGCCCGGTACCACGCTGAGTATGACCGCGTGAATGGCGCCCTCGCACAACTGACCACGTTGGCAGCGGACATGTTGCGTGAACGAGGATTTGTGGCGACAAGCGGGCCGGCGACAATCAGGACTGTGGGCGACGGCAGGGACACGACGCTACTGCCTCACAAGACAGTCGCAACCCGCGCGGGTCTGGGTTGGATCGGCCATTGTGCGCTCCTGGTCACCCCTGCATTCGGCCCCGCCCTGCGCATCAGCAGCGTGCTCACAGACGCTCCTCTTACCCACGCGGTGCCGATCGAGCGATCCCGCTGTGGACGCTGCCGACGTTGCGTGGATGCGTGTCCCGCTGGCGCGGTGACGGGACGTCCTTGGGCAGCCGGAATGCCACGTGACGAGATCTACGACGCCGCTGCCTGCCGCAAGAAAGCCTCCGAGCTGGCCACCGCACAGGGCATCGAAGAGACCATCTGCGGCATCTGCATCTTTGCCTGCCCTTGGACGCAACGCTACCTGCGACGCAGCGGAGTCGCTCGGCCCACAATCTCATGCAACAAAGCGGTGGGAACATGAAACGACGGTTCAAGCAGGCGTTTCTGGTCAAGACCTCCCGCCTGCAAGAGATCGGAACGCGCTACACGGCTGTGCAGGGACAAGAGATGGGTCGGGATGCCCGACTGCTGGTCAGCGTGAACGATGGTGGGTCCCGCATCGACATCGGCGGTCGAGCGCTCACGCTCGTCGATGGCACCATCGAGGCATAGCGGCGACGGGCGAACTCCAGGATGGCGTGAACCGCTGGCCGTGCGACGGAATCTCGATCATGCATACCTACATAGCTTTCGCCCTCGGTCTTCTATGTGTGGGTTCCTGGCTGAGCCTCGTTCCCGTCGCGGCTGGCGTAGCACTCCATGTCCTGCGTACTGCACTCGAAGACCGCACTCTCCTGGCGGAGCTTCCCGGCTACCGCGACTATGCGGTACGAGTCCGGTATCGTCTCGTGCCAGGGATCCGGTGAGGGCACGGAACAAGACCGTTGTTGTGCACGCCGACGGCTGGGATGTCGCCTCAGTAGCATCCGGCGTAACCACCCTCGCACTGCGGGAAACTGCCATTCCTGCAGCCGCCGTTTGGTTGCATGAATCATCTCTTGCATTCTGCAACTATTCGGGTACTCTGCTTTCCATGGTCCCTGAGAACGAAATCCGATGCTTTCGCCGCCGCCTGCGGGTTGTCGAGCGGGCGGTCATGTCCAACCTCAAGCAGGAGTCCTCCTGCTGTGGGGTCTCGCTTACCCAGTGTCACCTGCTGCTCGAGCTGGAAGAGCACACCGCGCCCGTTCCCGACCTCATCTCCTACGTCGGCCTGGACAAGAGCACGGTCAGCCGAACCATCGACGGCCTGGTCACGCTGGGACTGGTGCATCGCCGGGAAAACCCCGAGGATCGTCGCAGCCAGCTGGTCGAGCTGAGCCCGCAGGGCCGTGTTGCCGTAACCCGGATCAACAAACTGTGCAATGGCAAGTACCAGACCCTGCTGGGACGGTTGACGGCCGCCGAGCGCAAGAAGGTACTGTGGGGCATGGAGCGCATCGCGGAGCTGCTGCGCGAAGATGAACAGAATGGAGAGGGAGGCTGCTGTGGACGTTAACGTCGCCGTTCTGTCCAGGGATCTGACCTGGCGCGATCGAGTTGCCCACTGGAAGGCCCGCTGGGGCATGGGCCGTATGCACATGAGCGTGACGCCCGGGCTCTACCGATTGGGCGCACCCGATCGGCAAGCGCCGGTCTTCGTGACCGCAAACTACAAGCTGTCGTTCGACGCTCTTCGCGCCAACTTGGCTGGCCTGGACGCCTGGATTCTCGTCCTCGACACGAAAGGCGTGAACGTCTGGTGCGCGGCCGGCAAGGGAACCTTCGGCACAGAGGAACTCATTCGTCGCGTCCGGCAAACCGAACTGGCCGCGCATGTTGACGGGCGGCGGCTGATCCTGCCGCAGCTGGGAGCACCGGGCGTGGCTGGCCACTTGGTCAAGGAGCACACGGGTTTCACGGTCGTGTGGGGTCCGGTCGAGGCGCGGGATATTCTCGCGTTCATGCAGGCCGGGACAAAGGCCACGCCCGCGATGCGCGCCAAGCAGTTTCCCCTCGGGGAGCGCATCAAGGTCACGCCCATCGAGCTGGTTCAGGCAGCCAAACCAGTTGCCCTTGTGCTCTTGGCGGTTGCACTCATCATGCTGCTGTCCGGCCGCCCCTTCCGCGCCTACGCGTTCTTGCAGAACGTCGGCCCTATTCTGGTTGCCGTCCTGGCTGGCGCATTTCTGACGCCGATACTGCTGCCCTGGATTCCGTTTCGCGCCTTTGCCGCCAAGGGAGCGCTGGTGGGCGCGCTGTGCGCAGCGCTCATGTGCTTCGCTCTCAATCGGCCGTTACTGGGAGCCCTGGGATGGGTGCTGCTGCCCACCGCGCTGGCGTCGTATCTGGCAATGAACTTCACGGGCGCCAGCACATTTTCCAATCCATCCGGCGTGCGCAAAGAGCTTCGCTACGCCATTCCGGCCCAACTTGTCGCCGCGCTGGCCGGCCTGCTGCTGATCGTGCTGCTGTGAGGAGCCGCCCATGATGTACCTGCGCAATGTCACGAGCCTTCGTCTGGACCCTGAAAGGTGCAATGGCTGCACACAATGCGTTCAGGTCTGCCCGCGTGCGGTCTTTCAAATGGCCGACCATCGCGCCCAGATCGTCAGCCGCGATTCCTGCATCGAATGCGGCGCCTGCCAACGCAACTGCTCGCCTGGCGCCCTGTCGGTGCAGGCTGGTGTGGGCTGCGCAGCGGCCATGATCAGCGCAGCGACCAGCCGCAATCGCCGGAAGCAACCGGAGTGCGGGTGCTCGGGCTCAACGGGCTGCTGCGGATAGATCGGCGGACGTGCGGGGTCAAACTGTCAGTTGGCGCCACGGTTGCGCACCCATGCCGGGTTGTGACGGTCACACTCGGCGACTGAGCGGCTATGCGGACTCTACCTGCGAGACCACCATACGTGTGTCTCCTTGCGTGGCCTTTCTGGTGGAAGACTTCCATTCTGGTGCGAGCGGCATTCATTCTTGTGAATGTGGCGATGAGGGATGCGCGAAGAGGTCGCCGATTCGTCGGCGTAGCTCATCGCGCACCTGGCGAAAAGCGCTCAAGCGCTCCGTTTCAGAGCCGCTCACTGCCGCAGGATCAGGCAGGCCCCAATGCAGCCGGGTGGCTTTGCCGAGGAAGACCGGACACTCTTCCTCGCCGCACAGGGTGATGACCGTGTCGACCTCGGCAGCAGGGATCTCTGCGACTGCCTTCGCGCGGTGCCCGGAGATGTCTATGCCGATTTCCCTGAGCACCGCGATCGCCTCGGAGCGGACGTTGGTCGGGCGCGAGCCAGCGGACCAGATCTTCGTTCCTGCCGGGGCCAGCGAGCGGGCGATTCCCTCGGCCATCTGGCTGCGCGCCGAGTTGGCGACGCAGAGGAAAAGGACGCCGTTCATCGTGAAACCTCCTCGGTGAGGAAGTACTTGCGTGGGGAGCCCGCCGGCTCTGCCGGCGGCGCACCATCGCGGGAGGGTTTGGGAACCCTCTGAGGGTTCCCATCTGAATCGACGCCCGAGCCAGAGTGCGACGTTGACCAGTCCGATCATGACAGGCACCTCGACCAGCGGCCCGATCACGGCGGCGAATGCTGCGCCGTGGTTGATGGTGAAGGTCGCGACGGCTACGGCGATAGCCAGCTCGAAGTTGTTCGAGGCGGCAGTGAACGACAGCGTGGTTGCCTGGCCGTAGGTTGCACCCACCTTCTTCGACATGAAGAAGGACAGGAAGAACATCACCACGAAGTAGATGAGCAGCGGGATCGCGATGCGGACTACGTCGAGCGGCAACTCCACGATCTTTTTGCCCTTGAGTGAGAACATCACCACGATGGTGAAGAGCAGCGCGATGAGAGTGATGGGGCTGATCCTCGGGATGAACTTGCTGTGGTACCAGTGCTTGCTCGTGAGCTTGATGAGCAAGAAGCGCGTGATTACTCCGGCGAGGAAGGGGATGCCAAGGTAGATGAAGACGCTCTTGGCGATTGCGCCGATGGTGATGTTCACCGCCACGCCTTTCAGGCCGAACCAGGTCGGGACAATGGTGATGAAAACGTAGGCGTAGACCGAGAAGAAGAGTACCTGGAAGATCGAGTTGAAGGCGACCAGGCCGGCGCAGTACTCGCTGTCGCCCTTGGCGAGGTCGTTCCAGACGATGACCATGGCGATACAACGGGCAAGGCCGATCATGATCAGGCCGACCATGTACTCGGGCTTGTCGTGCAGGAAGATCACCGCCAGGCCGAACATCAGGATCGGCCCGATGACCCAATTCTGGACGAGCGACAGCCCGAGAACCTTGGTGTTGCGGAAGACCGGCCCCATCTCCTCGTAGCGGACCTTGGCCAGCGGCGGGTACAT
>PMLB01000396.1 GCA_003158735.1 Myxococcales bacterium
GGCAGCGCGCGCCTGATCGGCAAAAGTCTGCGAATCCTGATCCGTCACAGCCAGAACCGCGCTCTTTTCTGCCTCGGAGGCCGCCGCCAAGGCGTAGCGCATGCGCCCCACCATATCGGTCCTGCGCGCTTTGATCTCGATTTGCTGGGCGGGGCTGCGTTCGCGTTGGTAGTGGAAGACCAACAGAACCAGGACCAGCATCAGGGCCGCTCCCGCTCCCATCCGCAATAGGTCGCTGACCGCCGGCTTGAGTTTCACGATATCTCCCTACTTCCGTGACACAAGGTCATCGTCTTCGTCTCCTGAGATGTGCAGCAGCCGTGCCATGTGACACGGGAAGCTTGCTGGTTGCAATGTTCTTTCGGCTCGGGAATTGCGAGTTGCAATTGCAACCAGCGGCGCGGGTTCGTAGTCTCGGCCTTCATGGTGCCCTATCTTCGCCGGTTTCCCCAGTACGTCCCGATGGTACTCGGTGTGATCGCGCTGGCGTCCGTCGGAGCGCTTGCGGCATGGAACTTCTTTCCGGCACTCTTCCCTCCGCACGCTCACGAGCTTCTCGGCGCTTTCCCGCTCGGCGTGATCGCATTTGCTTACCTCGCCCACCAAGTCGTCGTTCGACGTTCTGAACGAAAGGATCTCGCAAAAGCAATCCTATTGGCGATTGCCTTCCTCTCTTGGGCTGCGAACCAGCTCTGGCCAGACCTGCCACAGGCCGGGCTCTTCAACGACGCTGCCATCGCGTTGTTTGTCCTCGATGTGTTTCTGGCAATGATCGGTCGGCCATCGGGCTCCTCGGGCAGCTGTGGTGGAGAAATCCTGGATGCGTGACCAAGACGGCGGCCTTTCACTACGGCTTGTGCGCGAAGTGGTGCCAAAGGAGCAGGAACAGGGCGACCTGCGAAGCCACAGGCAAGATGAAGGTTGTCGCAATGTAGCGGGCCAAGCGTAGGCCGCGGCGCCGGCGCGTGACCGGCTGCAGGCGGTCACACAGGCCGGACAGCGCAATTCGTTCGGGATGTTCGAGGTCCGCCTTCATCGCTCCCGCGCTGGAGTAACGTTCGTTTGGATGGCGCCGCAAAGCCCGTAGCACGATGTCTTCGGCTTGACGTGAGATACCTGGGTTCAGGCTGCGTGGCGCTGGCGGATCGCCAAGTAGTCGCGCACTGGCCACGGCCAACGGATCGTCTCCAGGAAATGGTGGTTGTCCGGTGAGCATTTCGTAGAGCATGGCGCCGACGCCATAAATGTCCGCGCTTTTGCGCCCGCGTTTGCGCTTGATCTGCTCGGGCGCCAGGTAGTCCGATGACCCGATCGCAGGTGGANNTGGGCCAATCCGAAATCGATGAGACGGATTCCCCCGTCAGGACACAACATCACGTTGGCTGGATTCAGGTCGTAGTGCACAAACCCGTGCTCGTGAATGTAATCAAGCGCTGTGCAGATCTGGCTGGCAATGGACAATGCCTCGGATTCCGGCAGAGGCCGTTGCTCGCCAAGCCGATCGGCTAGGGTGCGACCGGGGACGTGCTCCGTGACCAGGTAGGACCGCCGTTTGTCCTGGGCCAGCGGAAGAAACTTCAGGATGAAGGGATGGTCGAGCTGGCGGCCAATTGCTTCTTCGCGCTCGAACATGGACCAGGCGCCCACGCCGCTGGAAAAGGCGGGGAGTCGGACCTTGACCACCACTGTCTCGCCGGGGTTCTGCAGATCCAGGGCTTTGAAGATTGTCGACATTCCCCCGTGTCCGATCTCCTCGCCGAGTAGGAATCGGCCATCGAGGGTCTGACCGGGGCTGGCTTTCAATGCGGGGGGCATCGTGCGGGGGTTCTCACGGGGTCGGGCCAGGCACGCCGAACTGGCGGTCCAGCGCCATATTGACGAGCAGCACGTTCACGTGCGGCTCGCCCAGGAATCCGAGGTCACGGCCCTCGCTGTGGTCGTCCACCACCTGCTTCACTCGCTCGGGCGCAATTCCGCGCGCGGCCGCCACACGCGGGACCTGCCAGGTAGCAGCCCGAGGCGAAATGTGGGGATCGAGCCCGCTGGCAGAGGCGGTGACCAGCTCGACCGGGATGGGGCCAGGGGCTTGCGGGTTCTCACGCGCCAGCCGAGTGGCGTCGGCCACCACGCGTTCACGCAGCTTGGCCGAGCTGGGGCCGAGATTCGATCCGCCGGAGGCCAGCGGGTCGTAGCCGTTTCCCGCCGCTGAGGGACGGCCCTGGAAATACCAGGGCTTGCTGAACGACTGACCGATCAAGGCAGACCCAACTGGGCTTCCGCTGGCAGTGTGAACCACGCTGCCCTTGGCGGCGCTGGGAAACAGAAGTTGGCCCAGGCCGGTCATCAGCAAGGGGTAGCAGAGGCCCGTGAGAACCAAGGTGACCGCGGTAGCACGCAGAGCAACGAGAAAGGTCTTCATGGCTGGCTCCTTCAAATGCGGCCAAAGGCTGCGAGAATCATGTCGACAAGCTTGATGCCAATAAATGGCGCCACGATCCCGCCCAGCCCGTAGATGAGCATGGAGCGCCGGAACAGCGCCGCGGCACCCAATGGCCGGTACTTCACGCCTCGCAAGGCCAACGGGATGAGCAGGATGATGATGATGGCGTTGAAGATGACCGCAGACAGGATCGCGCTCGACGGTGAGGCCAGGTGCATGATGTTCAGCGGTCCGATCTCGGGATACACGCCGGCAAACAGCGCGGGCAGGATGGCGAAGTACTTGGCCACGTCGTTGGCGATAGAAAATGTTGTCAGAGCGCCGCGCGTCATCAGAAGCTGCTTGCCGATCTCCACAATTTCGATGAGCTTGGTGGGATTGGAGTCGAGATCGACCATGTTGCCGGCCTCTTTTGCCGCCTG
>PMLB01000059.1 GCA_003158735.1 Myxococcales bacterium
CTGAGCGCAAGATCGACGAGGCCGTGAAAGAGGTTCGGCGGTCAAGCACCCGTGCTGGTTAGGGCGGTCCTCGATACCCAGGTCGTGCTGCGCGGCCTGCTCGGCATACGCCGCTCGTCGTGCGCCTTCGTGTTTGATGCCCTTGCCGAGGGCGCCTTCATCGCCGTAACTTCTCCTCACATCCTCGCCGAACTCGGATCGGTGCTGAACCTGCCGAAGATTCGGACGCGCTATCATTTGACGGATGACCAAGTCGCGGAGTTTCTCGACTCGTACAACAGACAGGCCGAGATTGTTGCCGGCACGTTCCTGCTGGACCAACAGTTTCGGATCACGGGCGGAACTCCCACTTCGCCGGTGGCACCCGCGGTCCCAATGGAAGACATCCCGATCATATCCGCGGCTCTCGAAGGTGGCGCGGACCACATCGTCACTGACGACGGTGGCCTTCTTGATGTGAAGACAATAGTCGTTTCGGGGTATGCGCCCGTGCATGTGACCGCCCCTGGGCCGTTCCTCGGCCATGTGCTTGGCCGAGGCTCTCAAGGCACCACCACCTGATCGGCAGCGTCTACACGGCGCTTTCGCCGCGTGGCGTGCAAGAACACTTGGGCGCGATGGCGGTGCCAGATTCTTGCAGCATTCCGGCCGCGCTGTATGAAGCAGGTCTGAAGCAGGTCTCTGGCACTTCCATGGCGGCGCGCGCGGCGCCCGAATTCCGGACACTGTCATTGACGGCAACGATCTCCACCACCTACGGCAGACCTACATTCACCTCTTCATTATGCCCCTTTGCCGCGCTTCCAAATATGTGACTGGCACCATACCCCCGGCGTCGCTCAAGGCACGCACTCAACACCCTGGGTCGTCTGCACGACTTGTGTGATGGCGCCGTTTGCGTCGTAGTGCAGCTCATCGACGTTGATTGATCGCCGATAGTCGCCCCCGCCCGGAAGCTTGCCATTGTGATAGAAAAGATAGGATTTCCCCTTGAAGTTCTCGACCACGGAGGCGTGGTTGGTGGAGAGTCCGACGTAATCCAGAACGATGCCCTGGTAGACAAATGGGCCAAGCGGACTTGCTGACGTCCCATACGCAATCTGTCCAGGCCATCCTGTCGAGTACGAGAAGTAGTAGGTCCCGTTGTGCTTGCCCATCCAGGGCGCTTCACCGTAGTTGTTGCCGCTCACGCTCATGTCGATGATCGGGCCATCCAGGTGGAGCAAGTCTGCCGTCAATTTGACGGCCTTGGGTACGCGCGTTCCGAAGTAGAGGTACGCTTGGCCGTCGTCGTCGATCAGAACCGCCGGATCGATCGGCTCATCCCCCGCGTTGATGTCGCGATCCTTCTGGACCAACGGCGCTCCTATCGCGTCCACGAATGGTCCCGTCGGACTGTCACTCACCGCAACGCCGATTTGCCANNAGCGTCAGGACGGTGCCTTCGTCGGTCCAGTCCACGAGATTGGCGGATGAGAAAGCATGCCACACCGTCGACCTCCAATAGGTCCCGTCGTTGGACTGATCGTCGGTGTCGTAGACGTACACGCGCCCATTGAAGACATGCGCCGCCGGATCGGCAACAAACCGCGTCACGAATGGATTTCCTGAGTAGCGAATGCCTCCGTCCGCATAGCAAGCGCCTGTCGGATCTTGTGCCGTCTCCCCGGCGGAGCCATCCGAACCACTCAAGTTGCCACTGTCACTCCCGGACGTTGTCCCGGCGGTCCCGACATCGTTCCCAGTTGAACGCCCGGTATCCACACAGGCAACGACCGACGACAAGATGACGGTGACGAGAAATCGATTTCCTATGGTTTTCAACGGTGCCTGCCCTTCGTGTGTTTGATGGGTCTTCGAGTGGTAGGGTATGCGTTCTTCGCCGAGTCGATCGGTAGCTTGAAGGCCTTGAGCGTTTCATCGATGTTCGTGTAGTAGCCGGGGACGATCAAGTGGCGTTTGGTATTGTTGCCGCTACTTGCCCACGCCGCGCGAGGTGCCAGACGCTTGATCAAGGTTGGCGTCAATCCAGAGAGCGAAGCGGTGAATATAGGTGTGCTGTGTCCTTCCTGGGCGCGTGCGTGACCAAGGGGTGGAGCACGGCTCAGGATTGTCCGTGTCCTTCCGAAGATGCGGCTCTGTCAGAACGGGGCCTTCGCGCGGGCGACGGGCCCCACCGCGGTGGCCAGGTCAGGTGGCGCAGAGTGGCCACCCAGCACCCCTAGATCCGGTGCTCCGGCCGTACGATCTTCCGCGCTCCCCCGTGCCAGGCTTTGCTCCAGTCTNNGCGATCGAGCTGGCCGATTGACTGCAGGCGCTTGAAAATCAGCTGCCAGGCGCAGGGCTTGTCGGCGGACACTTCGCAACGATCGCTGGTCGAGCCGCCGCAGGGGCCGTTGAGCATGTGCTTGGCACAACGGGTGACCGGGCACACGCCGCCGAACTCGGCCAGCATGCACTCGCCGCAGCCGATGCACTTCTCTGTCCAGGTCGCCTGTTCTTCCAGAATGCCGAGGAACTGCGTGTTGAGCCCGGGATACACGGGCTTGCCGGGAAAGCGCTCGGCCAGGGCTTGCACGCCCGCGGCGCAGCCGAACGACACCACGGCCTGGCTGCGCTCCACTGCGGGCGCCAGGTCTTTGATGAATTCGTTGTCGCACTGGCGCTCGATGNNGCCGCCCGCCAGACACACGGTCACACAGGTGCCGCAGCCGACGAAGAGAACCTTCTGATGGCGGTCAGTGAGTTGCTTGAGCTCGGTGACGGATTTTGGACTGGCAACGATCATGGAACTCCAACTTTCTGCGCTTGTG
>PMLB01000331.1 GCA_003158735.1 Myxococcales bacterium
AGAGGTGTTGACTGCGCCGCGCTCGGCTTGGACCTATTGGGGACTCGGCCGATCTGAAATTGGCACCCCTCGGGTGCCCTCGGGTAAGATGCGCCGGTGACAGCAATCTCGTTTTCGGACTGCCGCATGCACGTCGAGGACAATCTCGCAACGACGGCCAGGCGCGGGGCTGGCGGTCTTGTCCGCTCGGTGGTCGCCATCGCGCTGATCGTGTCGGCTTCGGCTTGCGGAGGCGGCTCGTCCGGTTCCGATGCCGTCCAAAAGTGCAAGGATCTCTCGCAGCTGAAATGCGAGCGCGTGGTCGAGTGCGGCGGCATGCCATCCGTTCCGACCTGTCTGGCCGACATCCAGAAGTCCGAGTACTGTGACCACGCTGTTGCCGTCACGTCGAGCTACGACGCCTGCTTGCAGGATCTGCGCGCGATCAGCTGCACCGAGCTTCTTGCCTCGGGCGCGTGGAACCTGCCGCTCTCGTGCATGGGCGTGATCCTGGTGCAGTGAAATGCCTACCCGGGGGGCCGGGCCGATTCTCGAGCACGAGGCTGAACGAGATCCCGAATGGCATGGGGTCAGCAGTGTCAGCAGTGACGTTGATCGCGTCAATGGCAGGGCGACATGCGCCGGCGCCAAATCCAAACTCGACAAGGAGGCACACATCCAGCGAGATCGTCGCGTTCGGTGCTTCATGAATTCCACAGTTACGCTGCTGCCGTCCAGAAGCGCGAACGAACCGTTGTGGGTGTTGAGGGGATCAAAAGGCGTGTCCCATGCAGCATTGAAGTAGACCGTATCGGTCAGGACCAGCTCTGTCGAGAAGGGAGCATAATAGCGGTACCCCATTACACTCTTGTACCTATCTCTGCCCGACCTGGAGAGCGGCTTGAATTCCGCGGGGCTACCCGCGCAACTTTCGGCGCTGCGAGCCGAATTGGCCGACTCACCCAGCAGGTGCGGCCCGCCGCGTGTGGGCGAGCGAGGCGAAAAAGTCGCGGTAGAAGCGGAGATGGTCCGTGTCCTCGAAGGCGACCGGCTGCACAGAGGCACCATCGAAGCTGAGGATTCGAGCGCCATGCAAGGACAGCAAAATGGGGGAGTGGGTGGCCACGATGAACTGCGCTTGGCCGTGGCTGCTGGCCCGGCCGATGAGGTCTCGCAGTTCCAGCTGCCGCCGAGGCGAAAGAGCGCTTTCGGGCTCGTCGAGCAGATACAGGCCTTCCACGCCATAGCGGCTGCCGAAGAACGCCATGTTGCACTGGCCATGCGATTTCTCGGTCAGCGATCCGCCACCAAAGTAGCCGAAGAGGCCGGGATCGCTGGCGGCCCATGCGTCTACCAGCTCAGCGAAATGACGAAAGTTCTCGGCGGAGAAGAACGACCCCGGTTTGGGTCCGGCGGTCCAGCGCAGATCGAGACAATCGCAAAGACACTCAGCGTGTGGATTGCAATGACTGCGCGAGCGCTCCCGGTTCTCCCAGATATGGATGTCCGCCCGACGCGCGATGGCGGTCAGCAGGGTGGACTTGCCGGATCCATTCTCCCCCACGAACAGGGTGACCGGCGCGTCGACCGGCACAGTTGTGGTCCGCTGGAACAGCGGCAAGTGAAACGGATACGCTTCGCGTGTCGGAAAACGATCGTGAACGATAGTCAGGGTCGCCAGATGCACCCGCACAGCTTCCGACTCCCGCACCAGGTTGTCCAGGGACTTGGAGCCCGCTGTGAGCGAGGACTTTCCACACATCTGCGTTCGCAACTGCGGCCCCCTCAATATCATTGAGGTTTTCGCTGGCGGGTGAGATCCGGCCCCGAAGGCCCCCAGCTCAAAGCCCAGCGAACCACTTCGTGGATGTGCGAACACGCTTTGGGATCGCCAGGATCGAGAGCCGGCTCGAGACTTGCTTGCGCCGAGTTTCTCAACGATCCTGCTGCGAATCGAGGGGCAGCCATGACAGAACCCGTTAGCGCCAAGGAAGCGCGGTCGCTCGCGGAACGATGGACCGCCGAGGAGGTGGCCCGCTCCCCCGGCGAAGTACTGTGCGTGTTCACCCACGGCTCCATCAACTGGATGGCTGACGAGGATCCGTTTCCTCCCAGCTCGGACCTCGATCTGGTGGTGGTGGTCCCGAAGGTCGATCCCGTGAGGCACCGGGTCTCCAAGCGTCCGTACCGCGGGATCGCCATCGAGCCCTTCTACATCCCGCGCGAACGATTGCTCTCCCGGGAGGCGCTCCTGACCGACTTCGGCCTGGCGCCGAACGTGGTCCACGGAAAGGTCCTCTTCGACCCGGATCGGATCATGGACGGACTGCGCGCGGCGCTTGCGCCAGAGTTCGCGCGCCGCCATTGGGTGCGTCTGCGCTGCCGGGCCCTGCGGGACCACGCGCTCTCGGTTCTCGCCGCCTTCGAGCAGAGCGACCGCCTCGTCTACGTGAACGCGGTGGCCTGGCTCGCGGTACGGGCCATGGCCCAGATGGCTCTGGTGGCGGATCTACGAAATCCTACCTTCAAGAAGGCGCTCGTGACGGTGCGCGACGTCCTCGCCGCGTACGATATGGCCGAGGAACACCGTGAGCTGCTGCGGTTGCTGGGAGCCGCCGAGTTGGACGACGGGACCATCCTAGCGGCGGCATCCCATTGCCGTCAGACGCTGGACGAGGCCTGCCGCTGGCTGCGCACACCTTTCATCGGTGACAACTGCGTGACCATCCACTCTCGCCCGAGCCTGGAACTCGATGTCCCGGCCTGCGTGGCGGAGGGCACAGGGCGGGAGATCTTCCTGTGGGTTGCGCTTCTGCACGCGCACGCGCTGATCGCCATCGAGAACGACGCGCCCGCTGCGGTGGCGACGGCGGCGAGGCAGGTCTACCTCGGGGACATGGCAACCATCCGGTCGGCGACCCTGGCGGAGGCCCGGACGCACTTGTTTGCGTGCCGCCCGGCACTGGAGCGGATGGTCGGCCTCTGTGACGATATCGTTGCCCGGAACGCGCGCGCCGTCGCGTGAGGTCCGAGGGCGCTGCCACTCAGCCACCCTTGACGGAGAGTTGGCTGACAGGCGACGACACGAAAGGTCGTGGATTCTGATCCACCGGCTTCGGCGCGCTGTGGACCAAGCCAAGTTGGGGCAGGACGAAAAACTGGCGGCGCTGCGCCGACTGGACGACCAGTGCCGCACGCTTGAGGCTGCAGCGGCCGGGCATCCCCAGCGTGCGCCGTCGCTGTCGCTCCCTGCAATTTTCCCCCTTAGCAGGAACGCGGTTTCCGAGAGGTTCATTTCGCGCGCAACGGCTTGCATCCATTCAGTGGGCTGGGCAGCGGGTAAGATGCAAACACGCTGAAAAGTACCAGCTTCGAGGGATGGTACCCCGACCCTCTGCCCGACAACTCACGGTGCCAGAATGCCTGAACATTGGACTCGACGCAGACGACGAACTTGGCCGGATCGTTCTTGGAATCCACCCCCCGGCAGCTATCAGTGATTCGAGCAGGCCCGGTAGGTACCCCACCAGTAGATGGATGCATATGTGTACGTGCCCGCCGTGACCTCAAACTGATAGCGGCCATTCACTGCTGTCAAGGGGCTGCTGCAGGAGGCAACCGTCCCGTTTACGCTCACCGTTCTCCCGTCGGCGTTCGAACAACCCCAGCCGGCAATATCGTCACAAGTCACGAAACAATATGCGTCAGCCGTGCCGAAGTTGCCTGTGCTTCCACCGCTGATAACCGTGCAGCTAGAGCTGGGGGCGTCTGCTGCATCGCTCGTGCCCCCATCCTCGAACACGAAAGAATCCACGAGTCCGCCATCACCTTCCGCCGACCCATCGAATTCGGTTCCCGCGTCCTCGGCTCCAGCGTCCGTCGAAGTTTCGGTCGTGCCCCCACTGCCGACCGCGCCACCCTCACCACCGCTGCCCGCGCTACCACCAGTGCTAGTCTCGCCGCCTCCGTTGCCACCAGTGCTGGTCCCGCCGCCCGCGCTGCCACCAGTGCTGATCCCGCTACCCCCGCTGCCACCAGTGCTGGTTCCGCCTCCCCCGCTGGTAGTCGCGTTGGACCCACCAGTCCCGCCGCTGGCAGGCGCTGTCGACCCACCGCCACAACCTCCACTTCCGGCGTTGCCGCTGACCGTGATCGTGTCGATGTAGGCCGTCACCGTGGTGGGCGTGAACGGCACCACGCCGCCATCGCCAGTAGTGGTGGGCGTGCTGGCCGATGCGAGCTGGACCGTGAACTGGATGATTTGGGCTGGGTTCACGCTGGTGGTGCCGGTCATGTCCAGGGTGTATGTATGCCAGTCGTTGTCGGTCGGGAAAGCAGCCCAGTGGTACTGACCATTATAGGTAGTGTCCTGGGCGTAGAGCTGGATTCCGCCACTGAATGTGGCTGGCACCGCCGGATCGACCTTGACGAGTACGCTGACCACCTTGTTCGTCCAATCTTGAAGCGCGTTTTGGCCCCAGTTGATGTCGGGGTTCACCTG
>PMLB01000176.1 GCA_003158735.1 Myxococcales bacterium
GCTCTTCTGACCGGAGGCACTAGTACCGATTCTCAAAAGCTCGTGACTGGATCGGGTTGCCGGTCGGGGCTGAAGCCGGCAGCCGGAGCGGGTTCCCCCTTCGGGGACTTCGGGACGGACTACCCACCCCGCCCACCCATAGGTGCCAACCACTATTCTCTCGGGACTTGACGGCCGCCGGCGCGATCCGGAGTCTCACCACAGAGGCCACAGAGGCCACAGAGGCCGGAAGGAAAGGGTTTCGGATCCGGATCCGAACCCTTCTTTCCTTCCGGTCCGTCTCTGTGATCTCTGTGCTCTCTGTGGTGAAATCCGGGGCAAACTTGCGGGAAACTGTGGTTAGTACCTATGGGGGCTTCGGGACGGACAGCCCACCTTGCCCACCCCGTGCGTTTCGCGCGCCCTCGCCGAATCCGGAACCGGCCGTCGGATCCGGCCACCGGCCACCGGCCGCCGGCTCCGCCGCTGTCAATCCGGCCGCTCAACCAGCTACGAACTTACGAGAGGCGGTACTAGCGTGCGCGTTCAACGCCAGCGTGTCTACTTCGTGGACTGGCGGATCCACTCGAGATACGGCGCGCTTCCGGCGGCCAGGGGCAGGGCGATGATCTCGGGCACTTGGTAGGGATGAAGCGCAGCGATGCGTTCGCGCAAAGCCGGGAACAGATCGAGCCGCGTTTTCATGAGGCACAGCACCTCGGATTCGTCGCACAGCTTGCCTTCCCATCGATAGATGGAACGCAGGCCCGGAACGATGTTCACGCAGGCAACCAGCCTTTCATCGACCAATACGCTGGCCATGCGGCCAGCCCCGTCGGCATCGGGCGCGGTCATGAGCACCACGATGAAATCGGCAGGGTGGGGTGCGACTGGGTCAGGGCTTGCCATGGCCTGATTCTAGCCTTGGTTCTTTCAGGCGCAGCTTGGTTGGCGTTAGTGCTTGAAACGCGCTTGGGTTTTCTATATACGGGTTTAAACGGGAAAGTTTGTGCTGCGGGCCCTCTCTGCGCCGGGAAGTGACAGAACTGCTTTGTGACGGACAAGCGAAGATGAAGGACAACATGGCCGAGACTCAGGAAAGCGTCATCCGGGAGATCTGCGGACGATTTGGCAACCAGCCCGCGCGGCTGATGGACATTTTGCTCGAGGCGCACCGACGGCTGGGCAGCGTGTCGGGCGAAGCGGTGGATGCCATCGCAGCGGCGGTGAAACTGCCGCGCGTGGAAGTCGAGAGCACGCTCTCGTTCTACGCGTTCTTCTCGCCCAAGCCGCGCGGAAAGTTCGTCATTCGCTTGTGCAACGACATCATCGATCAGATGCACGGCGCGGACCGCGTGGCACGGGCTTTTCGTGAGGAGCTGGGCATCGATTTCGGCCAGACCACGGCCGACGGGCTCTTCACCCTTGAGCACACGCCCTGCATCGGCCTGTGCGACCAGGCGCCCGCTGCGCTCATCAACGACAAGGTCGTCACCAATCTGTCGAGCGATCGCGCGCGCGAGCTGATCGAGGTGTTGCGCACCAGCAGCGATGTCGAACACCTCAAGCTCACCCTGGGCAACGGCAACAACAGCCATCCGTTGGTTCGCTCCGTGGTCAGAAACAACCTGCGCGAGCGCGGCCCAGTCATCTTCGCGCCCTTGACCCGCGGCTCGGCCTTGCGCAAGGCCTTGGCGGAAAGTGCCACCGAGGTCATCAAGAACATCAAGGTCTCGCGCCTGCGCGGGCGCGGGGGCGCGGGCTTCCCCACTGGCATGAAGTGGGAGTTCGCGCGCGCCGCCACCGGAAACAACAAGGTGGTGGTGTGCAACGCCGACGAGGGCGAGCCCGGCACGTTCAAGGACCGCGTGATCCTCACCGAGGCCGCGGAACTGGTCTTCGAGGGCATGACCATCGCGGGCTACGGCGTGGGCGCCGCCACCGGGATCGTCTATCTGCGCGGCGAATATGCCTATCTGCTGGCCTTCTTGGAAAGCCTGCTCAAGGAACGCCGCGAGGCCGGCCTGCTCGGCCGCAACATCTTGGGCAAGCAAGGGTTCGATTTCGACATTCGCATCCAGTTGGGCGCTGGCGCCTACATCTGCGGCGAGGAAACGGCGTTGCTCAGCTCGTGCGAGGGCAAGCGCGGTGATCCCAAGAACCGGCCGCCTTTTCCGGCGCAGTCCGGTTACATGGGGCAGCCCACGGTCATCAACAACGTGGAGACCTTCTGCTGCGTGGCCCGCATTCTGGAGAACGGGCCGGGCTGGTTCAGCGCGATCGGCACCAGCGATAGCACGGGGACCAAGGTCTACAGCGTTTCCGGTGACTGCGATCGGCCGGGCGTGTACGAGCTGCCCTTCGGTGCCAAGGTGAGCGATTTGCTCGCCATGGCGGGCGCGCACGAGACGGCGGCTGTGCAGGTGGGTGGTGCTTCGGGGCAGATGATCGGCCCCAACGACTTCGGCCGCACTCTGCGCTTCGACGACCTGGCCACTGGCGGCGCGGTGATGATCTTCAATCAGCAGCGCGATGTCTTGCGCGTGGCCGAGGCGTTCATGGACTTCTTCTGCGAAGAAAGCTGTGGCTACTGCACGCCCTGCCGCGTGGGCAACCGCCTGCTGCGCGAGCGCCTGGGGCAGGTGGCCGACGGCGAGGGCAGTCCAGAGGACCTGGCTTATCTGCAGAGGCTGGGCGAAACTGTGAAGGCCACCAGCCGCTGCGGCCTGGGGCAAACCTCGGCCCAGCCGGTGCTGACCACGCTGCGCTCCTTCCGATCCGAATACGAGCGACGGGTGCGCAAGAGCGAGGCGGATCTGCTGCCCAGCTTCGACGGAGCCGCCGCCGTGGCGGTGGCCGAGTCGCTGGCGCAGCGCCGGTCGGTCTACTTCGGGAAGTGAAAGGGAACCCATGAGCGGCGAAATCACCTTCACCATCGACGGCGTGCAAGTGAGCGGCCAGGCCGGCCAGACGATCTTGCAGGCCGCGGCGCTGGCCAATATCTACATCCCTCACCTGTGCGCCAAGCGCGGACTGAGTCCTTGGGGCAGCTGCCGCGTGTGTACCGTTCTGGTCAACGGCCGGCCCCAGGCGGCGTGCATCCAGCCCATTGCAGACGGCATCCTGGTCGAGAATGACACCGAGAATCTGCGCGCCATGCGCCGCGAACTGGTCGAGATGTTGTTCGTCGAGGGCAATCACTTCTGTCCCTTCTGCGAGAAGAGCGGCAATTGTGAGCTGCAAGCCATGGGCTATCGCCTGGGCATGCTGGCTCCGCAGTACCCGTATTTCTTCCCGGTGCGTGACGTGGATGCCAGCCACCCCGACCTGTTTCTCGACCGCAACCGCTGCATCCTGTGCGCGCGCTGCGTGCGGGCCTCACAAGAATTGGACGGCAAGCACGCCTACGGATTCGTGGGTCGCGGTGCGCACAAGCACGTGGCCGCCAACTCAACCAGCGGGCTGGGCGGGACCGACGCGGCTGTCAGTGACATGGCCAGCGAAATCTGTCCCGTGGGCTCGTTGATGAAGAAGCGTGTGGGCTACGCGGTCCCGATCGGACAGCGGATGTATGACAGCAAACCCATCGGGTCAGACATCGAGAAGGGCGCTCAGCCGGCGCAAGCAGGAGGCGCACGATGACCGCCAAGCCCAAGATTGCCACGATTTCCCTGGCGGGCTGCTTCGGCTGCCACATGTCCCTGCTCGACATCGACGAGCGCATTTTGAAGCTGATCGAGTTGGTGGACTTCGACAAGTCGCCCATCAACGACATCAAGGAATTCACTGGCCGGTGCGCCGTGGGAATCATCGAGGGCGGCTGCTGCAACGAAGAGAACGTGCACGTGCTGCAGAAGTACCGGCAGCACTGCGACACCCTGGTGGTGATCGGCGAGTGCGCGACCATGGGCGGACTGCCGGCCATGCGCAACGGCATTCCGCTGCGCGAGTGCCTGGCCGAGGCGTATCTGAACGGGCCCACGGTTCACAATCCCAGCCAGAAGATCCCCAACGANNTGCTCGACAAGGTCTATCCCTGCCACGAGGTGGTGAAGATCGACTATTTCCTGCCTGGCTGCCCGCCCTCGGCGGACACCTTGTGGGAATCGTTGGTGGCTTTGCTGACTGGCAAGCCGGTGAAATTGCCCTACGGGCTCATCAAGTACGATTGAACGTACCAAGGAGTGTGACGTGAGCGTCATCAAGCGTGTGGTCATCGAGCCCGTTACCCGCGTCGAGGGTCACGGAAAAGTCACCATCCTTATCGACGAAGCCGGCAAGGTCGTGCAGGCCCGCCTGCACGTGGTCGAGTTTCGCGGCTTCGAGCGCTTCGTGCAGGGGCGGCTCTACTGGGAAATCCCGGTTCTCGTCCAGCGGTTGTGTGGCATCTGTCCGGTCAGCCACCACCTGGCTGCGGCCAAGGCCATGGACATCATCGTGGGCGGCGAGAAGCTGACGCCCACGGCGGAGAAGCTGCGCCGCCTGATGCACTACGGGCAGATGTACCAGTCGCACGCGCTGCACTTCTTCCACCTGGCGTCGCCCGATCTGCTCTTCGGGTTCGATGCCGATCCCGCCATTCGCAACGTCATCGGCGTGATTGGCAAGTATCCCGAACTGGCCGTGCAAGCCGTGATGATGCGCAAGTATGGCCAGGAGATCATCAAGGCCACGGCAGGCAAGAAGATCCACGGCACCGGCGCCATCCCCGGCGGGGTAAACAAGAATTTGAGCGTCACTGAGCGCGACGTCTTGCTTAAGGACGTGGACCAGCAGATGACGTGGGCCAAGTCGGCGGTGAAGATCGCGCGCGAGTACACCACCGCCCACCTGAAGGAACTTTTGCCCTTTGGCTCGTTCGATTCCAACCACCTGTCGCTGGTGCGCGCCGACGGCGCCATGGATCTGTATCACGGCAACCTGCGCGCGATAGACGCCCAGGGCAAGACCATCTTCGACCAGATCGACTATCAGAAGTACGTGGACCTCATCGCCGAGGACGTGCGCGACTGGTCGTACATGAAATTCCCCTTCATCAAGAAGCTGGGGCCGGAATCGGGCTGGTACCGCGTGGGCCCGCTGGCGCGCCTGAACACCGCGGATTTCATCGACACCCCGGCGGCTGAAGCCGCCCGCAAAGAGTTCCGCGCGGTCACCGGCGGCAAACCCAACAACGTCACCATGGCCTACCACTGGGCGCGCATGGTCGAGTTGCTGCACTCGATGGAGAAGATCCAGGACCTGCTCAATGACAAGGACTTGCAGGGCAGCGATCTGGTGGTCAAGGGCCAGCGTCGCGAGGAGGGCGTGGGATTGATCGAGGCGCCGCGCGGAACGCTCTTCCACCACTACCGCGTCGACAAGAACGACCAAGTGGTGATGGCCAACTTGATCGTCTCGACCACCCACAACAACGAGCCCATGAACCGCGCGGTAACCAAGGTGGCGCAGGATCACCTGTCGGGCGTCGAGATCACCGAGGGCTTGCTCAACCGCATCGAGGTCGCCATCCGGGCCTACGATCCTTGCCTGTCGTGCGCGACCCACGCCCTGGGGCAGATGGCGCTCGAAGTGAGCGTGGTGGACCCCGAGGGCAGGGTTCTCGATCAGAAGAGCCGAGGATGAACTACGTCGGGCCACACATCCTGGTCTATGGCTACGGCAATCCGGGCCGTGGCGACGATGGACTGGGGCCGGCGCTTGTGGAAGCGCTGGAACAGCTGGGCGCGACCGGCTTGGACTGCGAGTCGGACTATCAGCTTGCCATTGAGGACGCGGCCAGCCTGGCCAAGTACGACGTGGTGGTTTTCGTCGACGCCGACGCCAAGGGGCCCGCGCCGTTCTGGTTCGACCGGGTTCAGCCCAATCGCGAGCTGAGTTTTTCCAGCCACAGCGCCTCGCCCGGCCAGGTGGTGGGTTTGGCGCGCGAGATGTTCGGGGCGCAGGTGAAGGCCTACACCCTGGGCATTCGCGGCTACCACTTCGGCGAGCTGAACGAGTCGCTGTCGGAGCAGGCTCGTAGCAACCTGGCGCTTGCGCTGGCTTTTGCCCAGCGAGCCGTGCGCGAGCAGCAGTTCGATGAATACACGAGGCAGTTTGGTATCGATTCCGGTCGCGGCTGTGCCTGCGATCCCCAGCCAGAGGCCTGAGCCATGAAAAATGGAAAGTACCTGATCCTTTGTGTTGACGACGATGGCGACATCCTTGAGGCCTTGCGGCTGCGGCTAGAAAAGGCCGGCTATTTGACCGCCACGGCGCTTTCTGCCGAGGAGGGGCTGAAGAAATTCAAGGAAACCCAGCCTGACCTTATCATTGCCGATCTCATGATGGAGGAGATCGATTCGGGCACGGGCATGGTCAAGGAATTGAAGCTGGCGGGCAACCGCGCGCCCGTGCTCCTGCTGAGCTCACTCGGCGATTCCCTGACCATCTCGGCCAGCACGCGCGAGATGGGACTGGACGCGGTCTTTCAAAAGCCGGTCAACTTCGACGCCATGTTGAAGACCATCAGGGCCAAGCTCGGGCAGTAGCAAGTTTCGGTCACGGCACGCGCAGAACCTTGCGTGCAAACCACCAATAAGCCGAGAGAAGCGGATTGGCCACGCGTGTGATGATGGGGTGGTCGAGCCCAGGGAAGCACATGTTGCCGGTCAAGAAGGCGCCATCGGTCGCCTTGGGCGAGCGGTTCTTCTGCACCTGGCGGCGGTCACGCACCACCGCCGGCAAGAGACGCAGGATTTCCCCGTAGCTGGCCAGCTTCTCGCGCAGCCAACCCTGGCGGGCCGCGAACACCAGCACGGCCAGCTCAGCCCCGGCCAGGGCTGGCGCCGCCACGGCCAGTCGTGCCAGGGGCCAGTCCTTGAGCAGAACCAGCCACCGGTTGCGGTCGAGCATTGCATACTTGCGCGCCGAGAACCGCGCTGTGAACTTGTGCAGAACCCGCGACGTCGGCACCAGCACGCAGTCGTAGCCAAGCTGGCGTAAGCGAATCTGCAGATCGCAGTCCTCGTGATAGAGGAAGAGCTTCTCGTCGAAGTCTCCCGATTGCGCGAGAGCGTCCATGCGCAGCAAGAGGGCCGCTCCTGAGGCAAAAGCCACCGAGCGCGGCTCGCTGTCAGCCGGCAGGCTCTCGATGGCTTGGCGGTAGCCGCCGCAATAGCCGAAGCCGCAGAAGTGCAACTGGTTGCCCGCGGTGTTGATGAGATGGGGCTCACTGTGGAGCACGACCAGCGGTTGCGCCGCCGCGACCTCCGGTCGGGTATCCATGACGGAAAGCAGCGGCGCAAGCCAACCCGGCGTCACCTCGATGTCCTGGTTGAGCAGCAGCGCGAACGCGGCCCCGCGCTCGCGCGCCCAGCGCAGGCCGATGTTGTTCCCTTCCGCAAAGCCGGTATTTCTTGTCTGCGGCAGCACCTCGAGGCCGGGCCAGTCTTGGCCGATGCGCGACAGCTCGGCCAAGGTCCCGTCCGATGAGGCGTTGTCGACCACCACCACCGCGACGTCGTCCAGCTCGGTGTGCTGCTTGAGCGTCGCGAACAGGCCGTCGAGGTAGCGCTCGGCCTGGTAGGTGACGACGACGATCGCGAGCTTCATGTTCGCTCGTGAGGAGCGTCTGCTTTTCGAGGTGGCGGCAGCGCCGAGGTTGCGCCCATGGTCGGTCGAGCCCGGGATGCGTCCTTCTCGATCCGATCGAGCTTCTCTCGCAGGATCCCAAGTTCCTGCGTGAGCGTGATCGATCGAGCCTCGGTGCGCGACAAGGTGACTAGGGTGTGGACGTGAAACAGGGCCAGCGCGCCGGTGGCAAGGGCGAAGAAGAAATTGGAAGGCAGGGCGAAGCCCATGGCATGGGCCAAACGGGTAGTGAGGTTGGGCACCACCGCCAGCACCACCAGGGCGGCCAGTGAGAAGAAGACCCAGAGACTGCTCTGAATCGTGATGCGCTCACGCAGCACCAGGCGGAGCAGCAAGGTCGCGACCACGCAGCAGAAGGCGGCGAATAGCCAGTACTGTTCAGCTTGTTGCATGGTCTTACAAAGTGCGGGGTTCGATGCGATGCCAACTACGCGCGTAGGCCAGCAGGATCGCGGCGGTCACCTTGAGCATGTAGTAGGGCGCGTGTACGATGGAAATACTGCTGGCGCCACCCTGTCGCTCCTTCATCACCACCGGGACCTCGATCACGCGCAGCCCGGCCACCTTGGCCAGAACCAAAGCCTCGGGCTCCGGGTAGTCATGCGGGTATGACCAATTGAAGAGCCTGAGCGCGCGGCGTCCGTATACCCGATAGCCGGAAGTCGGGTCAGTGGTTTTCTCCCCGGTCACCAGCCGGAGCACCCAGCCCAGCCAGCCGCTGCCCATCCGGCGCGGCAGGGTCGACTGGAATCCCTCGCCGTGCAAAAAGCGACTGCCCACCACGATGTCGGGAGCAAGCGGCGCCTGCATGGCGGCGAGGAGTTTTCTCAGCTCAGAGGGCGGATGCTGGCCGTCACCGTCCATTTGCACGGCGCAATCGAAGCCCTCGCGCAAGGCCAGCCGCAATCCGGTCTGCACCGCGCCGCCGATGCCAAGGTTGCGGCACAGCCGGACCACGCGAGCGCCGTGCTCGCGCGCGACCTCAGCGGTCCGGTCGGTCGAGGCATCGTCGATGACCACGATTTCCGCCGAGAAACCGTCTCCCTCGGCCACGGCACGCAGCTCCGAGAGCAGCGGCGGCAGACCGCTCTCTTCATTCAGCGCGGGCACAACGATGAGGACTCGCATCCAGCGGGGCAAACCATATCACGACGTTGCGCCCGCTGTCCTTGCGTGTTCTTCCTCGGAGTTGAAGATGGGCAAGGTCAGGAAGAAACAGCTCCCTTGGCCGGGCGCGCTCTCCAGCCCAACCTGGCCACCGTGGGCCTCGGCTATGCGGCGGACGATGGAAAGGCCCAGACCAGTGCCGGCTTCCGCGCCCTTGCCCCTGGACACACGCACAAATTCCTGGAACAGGTGCGTCTGTTTGTCGATCGAGATCCCGGGGCCATCGTCCTGGACCTCGACCCGCACACTGTCGTCTTGAACGCGCACGCGAACCACGATGGTACGGCCGTCGCCTGAATACTTGATGGCGTTGGTGACGTAGTTGACCAGCGCCTCGCGCAGAAGGCGTGCGATGCCACGCACCGGCGGCAGACTCTCGGGCAGATCGGCGGTGAGGGACTGACGGCGCTGCTGCGCCAGGTCGGCGTACTCCTCCACCACTTCCCGCACGATGGCGTCCAGGTCGACGGAAACCATCAAGTTCGCCAGAGACTCGGTTTCGAGATCCGCCAGAACCTGCAGCCCGCGCAGTAGTTCGAGCGCCCCGCGCAGACGGTGATCCGCGCGCTCGACCCACTGGCGCTGTTGCGCTGCAAGCGGGCCTCCCAGCTCGCTCGACAAATTGTCGAGCAAGGTGGTCACCGCCCCGAGCGGGCTGCGCAGATCGTGAACCACCACGTGCAAGAAGGCGCGGCGCAGGTCAGCCAGGCGCTCCAGGCTCAGAACCGCTTCGCGCAGACGGCGTTCGCTTTCTCGTAGGCGCGCGGCGATGCCGGTGGCCAGGTAAGTGGTCGCGGCCGTCAGCAAGCCGTAGAGAAAGAGCAACGTCCACACCACGCGGAAGTCGTCCTCGGGTCCGCCGAACACCGCGCCCAGAGGACGGTGCCGGGGCAGCCAGCCGAACCATTCCCCCAGCACCAGGGCGGCTAGCATCAGGTATCCCGCCGAAGCGTGGGCAAACGCCGCTCGGCGCGACAGCATCACCGAGGCGAAGATGGCGTGCAGGACATAGAAAGCCAGGAACGGCGACTGACTGCCACCCACCTGCCAGATGGTGAAAGTTAGCACCAGGTAGTCGAGCAGGATGGTGGCGCTGGCGGTCCAGATGAGAAGGCAAGTCGCGGTGGCGGCACGCTCGGGCCGGCGATAGGGCCGAACCGTGAAGTACACCGCCAGATTGCACAGGGCGAGAAAGACGGCGGTGCCGGCCAGTGCGCCGAGGTTGAGCCCCTCGATGCCCACCACGTTGATGGCGAAGAGCCCGCCGGTCAGGATGCCGGCTGCCGCCAGGAATCGGAGTCGCGAAAAGAAGAAGAGATGCTCGCCCAGCAACAGACTGTGCGAAAGCAGAGCGTCACCGCCGTCCCCGCTGGTGGAGGAGCTGGCGGCGAGAGCCCGATTCTCAGGCGACACAAGTGAAGACTACCACTGCTGAACGCAGTTAGCTTTCTTGCCACAGAGGGCACAGAGATCGCGGAGCCGGACAGGAAAGGGGTGGGCTTTAGCTCCTATCCCATCCGAACCCCTTCCTTTTACGGCCTCTGTGCTCTCTGTGCTCTTTGTGGTGAAAGAGCTCGCTTTCCGGTCTGCAGGAAGTCTGGTCTAGTTGAGATGAATGGCTTCTCCGACGATCTCCACGTCGTCGGCTGCGTCGATGCGCACGGACCCGGCACGGGCACGCATCTCTATGGCACTGGCGGTGATGCGCAGCTTGCCCGGAAACTCGACCTGGGTGTCGGACTGCAACAGCCGAATCAGCGTGCCTTGCTGGTTGCGAGCGATGCGCAGCAAGGGCTGGCCATTCTCGGCGTTGACTTGAAGGGCTTCGTCGCGCTTCATTTCGAGGACGTGCGCGACTGACTGTGGCGTATCCGGGCGGTGGCTGAAGCCGTCGACCACGCCCACGATAATGGCATCGGGCTGATGGGGCAGCTTCAACACCAGCACGCGGTCGGAGGCGCGCACGCTGAGGCCTTGCAAGGTGGCCACCCAGCTTTCGTGAACGCCGCCGCGCGCATCCTCGCAGCGCACGCGGATCCGGCCGGTCAGGGTGGGGTGCCGTTCTTCGATACATGTGGCGATCACGTGACCTTCGGGCCACGCCGGTCTGGACGCAGCTGCCAGCAGCTGGTCGAAGGCAGAGCCTGCCTCCTTGGATGAGGAACGACTTCCGCTGAGTTCGTGTTTGAGGTTTCTTGAAGACATGGCAAGAGCCTCCGTTGGCTCGAAATGGATGCTAGTGGCTGCCCGCTTCCCCCTGCGAAGCGCTGCCGGCGGCAAGCAGCCGATCCCGAATGGTCGGCGGCGATTGGTAGCGAATGGGAGCGTCGCGGTTGATGCGGACGGCGAGAGGAATGTTCTTGTGGATTCCGGGAATGAAGACCCGTCGCAGGCCCTTGGTCTTGGCACGGTAGACAACGGTGAATCTCTTTTCGGCCGGGAAGATGACCAGATTGGTGAGCAGGGGCGGCAGCGCAGCCCGCTCGCCTTCGACCTCAATCTCGATCGACGGCGCAGGCGGGACCGTGAAGGAGACAGTCGGCTCCTCGGGATGCATGCCGCGCAGGGTGACGGGTTGCCCACCAAGCGGAGTGCCCACGACCATGCCGAGCGATGCCTCTTGCAGGTAGCCGGCGGCCAGGTCGTGGTCCTTCTCAAGCTCGCGGCGCAGCCCAGCGGCAATGAAACCTCGTTGCACCTCGGGCAGCGCCAAGTCATCCAGCGGTGGGAACCAGGCATCGAGGCCCATGAACAAGTACCGTGGGAAGGTCAGCCCGACGGTCCACTCGAAGCACCATGGCAAGGGTTGCCGATACCAGAGTTCTGGCTTGCGGGTAATCAGTCGCTCGGCTGTGAGTAGGTCCGCGGGATCCTCCAGGTTGGGCAACTCGACCCCGTCGACAGGATCGGGCAGCACGAGATACCCCTTGCCCGCGGGATTGCGCGGATACAGGCCCGGGTGATCGAACTGCAGGCCGAGCGCGACGGTCCGCATGTAGTCGTCTTTCAAGTGGGCTGGTATGGAAACCCGACTGTCGATGCCTCCATAGGCATTCTGATAGAGGAGCGGCATCTCCATGAAGGGCTCGGGTCGGCTGAAATTCGGTCTGCCCCGAGACCACTCGACCTGTCGCTTGCCAAACACAGCGATGCGCTTGGTGGTGCGGCCGATCTGCGCCGACACAAACAGCGAGGGCGTGGGCCGGCCAGCCGGTGAAAAGGCCGATCCTCGAATCACGACGTCGGAACTGGGCTTGTCGAGCCAGTAATCTGACCCTGGCGGAAAGCGCGGTTGCAAGTCCTGGTCGGACCACAGGTCGAAAAGCAGCGCTTCGGGCTGGGTGAGCGCCGCAGTCGTGCCTTTGATTTCGTAAGTCAGTTTCACGAGAGCAAAGGCAAACGCCGGCTCCAGCGGCGACCGTGGATCCAGGCCCACCACGGCGTCGTACTGCGGACGCGCCGGCGCGCGAGTCATAGTGGCGTGCCCCAGCTTCCTTCCGAGAACGACGAGCCAACGTATCCCGCGCTCGTCGACGTTGCGGAGCCCCCAGCCAGGGTGGTTGTTGTCTTCTGCCATACGACGATATCTCTCTCGCCATCGTCAACTACCGTGGCGCGGGTATTCGTGCTCTGCAGCTTGTCGTCCGCGGGTCTGTTGTTCGTGCCGCTGGTGGTGGTGTGCTGGACCCTGTCGATTCCCGTCCCGCTTGCCTCGCTATATGTGGATTGCAGGCTGAGGGTTGAATTGGGGTTGACCGCAAGGGCGAGGCTCCTCTGTTCATTGCCGGCATTGATGCCAACCGCGGCGAGGATCTGTGGGCCTTGCCGTGTGAACCCTTGCCAGGCTCTGGCGCGGGCGTACCCCGAGCCGACCTCAACCTTGAGCTTCCCTTCCTGCGTGGCTGCGATCCGGGCACAGCCCGTCAGCGCGCCCAGAGCCTGCTTGAGAGCCCATTCCTTCGGCGCCGAGGCGCCCAAGAGTTTGGCCGCAAGCTTGTCGAACTCGGCATCCTTCAATTTCAATTTGCCAGACAAGACCTCGCCCAAGATTTCCGCGGCAATTGCGAAAAGGCCGGCCAGGATGTCGCCAATTGTGATTCCGACACTCACTGTGTGAAGGGAATTGAAGGCCGGATAGCCATTGGGTATCGGAATCGGCGAGCCGCAGCACAACATCGGAAGAGGAACAGGGGGCCCCAACATTTCAGTGGCGGCGACCTGAGCGTCATTCGCTCTGACCTTGGAGGAAGTGAACATGACCTTGCGCTTGGAGAAAGCCATGTCGAGAGGCAGTTTGATGTTGGCAGGGGGGATGGTGATGTGTGGAATCATGTGGCCACAGTCGTGTTCCTCTAGGACGATGAACTGCGACTTGTGAAAGACTGTCGAGGTCAGCTTGTTCTGTTGCAGCGCAAGCCCAGGGGGCCACATCATGGGCGTGGGTGACTCCACACATGGCAGCGGCGAGTTGGGTGGGTAGAGTGGCACGGGAGCGGGAGGGGGAACCCCTTCGTGCGTTGTTAGAAGACCCGGCACAGGAGAACAGACATCACCCATCAACGACACCTTGACTCTCATGCAAACCACTTGGGCTCTGTTCGCAGTCGCAACTCGCGCTCGTCGCCCGGTTGAAACTGGAAATTGAAGGGCAGTCGGTACACGACGTAAAAGCGCCACTCATCCGGCAACAGGACCAAAGTGTGCGGCATCAGGCTGTGCCGGCCAATTCGTCCGTTCACTGTGTAGTCAGCCACCACGCCGAAATCCGGCACGGAAATTTCCAGTGTGGGAATTGTCGCAACAAGATTTTCCAACCGAACTGTGGGCGCCAGTGTTGGCACGGGAATGACCCAATCGGGGTGGGCGCGATAGTTGGCAACTGACGGAAGTTCGCGTTTGATTTCGGCCGGCGGAGGCGGCGGCGGTTTGGGCTTCCCGCGTGCCTGACGGACGACCCACAGGGGCACGTCGATGGGAATTGTGGCCCAGCACAAAGGCAAGGGAGCGTCGTCCCAGCGGGCAATCGGCGCACGCGGATCTTCCAGGTTGGGCAGCCGGCGAACATGCCCGGCGGGAAGCGCAGGATAGCCACGCGGCGCCTTTAGTAGCGTCCCCAACTCGCGCGCCATGCGCTCGGCATCGAAGCCGAGGCCGTGCCTATTGCAGGTGTCGCACAGGTCGAAGACCGACTCTTGGTCCAGGTTGATGGGCACCGTCCCGCCAAAGGCGCGGCTGTAGGTGAGCGGCATCTTGGTGAACGGTGCTGGTCGCGAGACGATCTTGCGGTCGGGCGCCCAGGATCGGTCGCCAAACACCAGAAGCTCTCGGCGTACCTGGCCCACGGTCAGGGCCGCCGTCAGCGCGGACACCGGGCGCCCGCGCGGGGCATAGGCGTGCCCCAGCACAATGACCTCCATCGACGCATCAACGCGCGGTTGCAGGTCAGCCGGGAGATCGCCCAGCGGCGTCCTTTCATCCTGCGCGAGCAGAGGGAACGGTTCCTGTGTCTCCAGCTCGACGCGACCTTGATCATCGAAGCGGAAGGTTGCCTTGGCCGTCAGCAGACCAATTCGTTGGGTCGAGCCTTCGAAGTCAGAGGTCGTGACCGTCGCCGGAACCGCAGTCTGGTTGACCAGCCTCATGGACTGGTTTTCGGCAACGACGCGAAATAGTTGCGTGTGGGGAGCCCGCCGGCTCTGCCGGCGGCGCACCATCGCGGGAGGGGTTGGGAACCCTCCCAGGGTTCCCATGTCAGAAGGGGCTATCCGAACTTGCCGGAAATGTAGTCGTGCAACTGATCGATGAGGCTCTGCTTTTCGGAGATGATGGCCTTGACCACGTCGCCGATGGAGATCACGCCCAGAAAGCGCGAGCCCTCGAACACCGGCAGGTGGCGCACGTGCTTGGCGGTCATCAGGACCATGCAGTCTTCCAGCGTGTTGGTAGGATTGACTGTATGCATGTGCTCGACCGAGGTCATGATCTCAGCCACCGCGGTTTCGCGTGAGGTCTTGCCTTGCAGCCGGATCTTCCGAGCGTAGTCACGTTCGGACAGAATCCCGCGCACCTCTCCGGTTTCGTCGAGCACCATCACCGCGCCGATCTCCATCTCGCTCATCAACTTGAGAGCATCGAATACCGTGGCCCTGGGGTGGATGGAGCAAACCGCCTGGTCCTTGGCCGCCAGAATGTCCCTGACTGTCTTCATCACGCTTCCTCCCTAGACAGAACGATTCTGGGATAGTGCGCGACACAAGTCGAGCAGATCGGACGCTTGCTTCAGTCGCGCAGCGACCGCGGAACCTCGCATATCTACCTTGGTTTCAAGCCTTGCCTCGGGACGCCAAGAGCCAGCGAGGCGGCTGGCCTCGCGCAGGCGGGCCTTGACGGCCACGGGCGACATGTCTGCAATCACCTGTCACCCTCTTTCAGATTCTGGATATCCGCCATGTCTTGCGGCCGGGCAGCCTGGGCTTTCATGGCCATGAGCGCCTCGCGCGAAACCACGGCGACCTCTCCATCGGCGAATGACACGCGCGTCCGGCTTGCCCATGCGGACTCTGAATGGCGATCGACCAACATGAAATCCACGGTCATGAGATTCCCGGCTTCGTCCACCCGGTTGACCCGCTGGAGGGTGGTTCCGTCCTTGAACTCAAAGGGCAGTGCCTCAAGGGTGAAGCCGCACCCGCGGACAGCGCTCATCGCCTTTGCCAGATCCTCGCTCCGCACCAACAGATCGATGTCCCTGGTTGCCCGCGGCGCTCCCCACACCGCCACGGCCAATCCGCCAACCAGCGCGTAGTCTACCCCCGCCCGGTCAAGTGCATTGAGCACCGAGCGAAGTTCGTCGTAGAGGGCCACACTGAAATAGTAGCAACCGCCGTGCGTCCCGTCAGCCGCGACCTTTTCCGAAAGATCGTTCCGTGGGGCGAAACCAGGCGACGTCGTTCGTCATCCTGGCCCCGCCTGTTGCGACCAGGGCCAGGTTTTCCGACGGCAGCGCGATTTTGGATAGTTGCGGGCTTCCGGCTAGGGGTTTCCCTGACCAACACCCTAACCGCGTCCCTGGCCGTGGATCCTGTGACCGCTTGGCGGCCCCGCGGCTCGGAAGACCACTCTGGCGGCGCCGGGGACGTCTGTCGTGCATTGCCGATGGCCGCGCCACCTATTCCCAAGGCAGAAATCCGGGGAGTCGGTGCGGGATTGACCTGGCCCTGGCGAATCGGCGATAACTCAACCTCACCGTGATCATTGTGCAGAAATTCGGCGGCACATCCGTCGGCACAGTCCAGCGCATCAGGAACGTCGCGCGTCGCTGCCTGGCCACGCAACGCCAGGGCCACAAGGTGGCTGTCATCGTGTCAGCCATGTCGGGCGAGACCAACCGCCTGCTGGGTCTCGCGCAGCAGATGCATGTCGAGCCCGACGAGCGCGAGTTGGACGTCATCGCTTCCACCGGCGAGCAGGTGTCGGTCGGCCTGCTGGCCCTGGCCATCCATGCCGAGGGCGGCAAGGCGGTGTCGCTGCTGGGTCACCAGATCCGCGTGCTGACCGACAGTGCTTTTGCCCGGGCGCGCATCCGGGACGTCGAAGGGCAGGCCATCGAAGAGGCCTTTGCCCAGAACAAGATCGCGGTGATTGCGGGTTTTCAGGGCGTGGACGACGCGGGCAACATCACGACGCTTGGCCGGGGTGGTTCAGACACCTCGGCGGTGGCCGTGGCAGCGGCGCTCAAGGCCGACGTTTGCGAGATCTACACCGACGTCGACGGAGTCTACACCGCTGATCCGCGCGTCGTGAAGGACGCCCGCAAGCTGAACGAGATCAGCTACGACGAAATGCTGGAACTCGCGAGCAGCGGCTCCAAGGT
>PMLB01000466.1 GCA_003158735.1 Myxococcales bacterium
GGGCATGGGCACGCGCGAGGTGGGGGATCTCATCGCGAAGCTGGTGAGCTAGGAGGGCGGGAGGCTGGAGACCGATTTCCAGCGGGTTGAGATCGTATGCCCGAAGTGCCAGGCCCCGCTTCGTCCCCTGCTTACGGCCTTGCTGAAGCGGTCCACCGAATTTCGCCACCTCCTATTCCGCTGTCACCCCCAACATGGTACCTCGACCCTGCCACGAAATCGCAGCGTTGCAGCTCCGTCTCCCTGCCGCAGGGGATCCAGGCAGTGCCAGAGCCGACCGGGTCGCGGGCGTCCACGCCCTCGCCCCGCTATCCTTCGAGCAGAGTTTTCCCACTCTGCCCGTCCCACCATGCCAACACCCGGCCAAGGGCGCCTGTGCGGCACCATGGGCGCCGGCCCGGGCCAAGATGGGAGCGCGACTGGACCTCGTGGCCACGCCGTTCCGGGGTGCGCGGCACCTGGCGCAGATCGAGATCCGACGGGGCGACTGACTGGTGTCCCAGCGACACAGTCTTCGCACAGGGTGACGTCTGCCTGACCTCCCCAAAGGAGCGTCGAATGGCGCGCTTCAGGGCCTGGAACCTCCGAAGCGATGGCCGGACGCGTTCTCGGCGAGTCGATCTGCCCTGGAATCGCGTGGGCGAAGTAGCCGTCTTCCACTGGCGATTGTCGATGGACCGGTACAGTGACAGCGGAATAGGACGTGGCGAAATTCGGTGGACCGCTTCAGTCGGAGGAAATGGCGAATAAATTCTGATTCGGCTACTCGTCGCAGCAATGATGAGTCTGCCAGCGGGTTAGCGTTTGGCGTCAATGGGATGGTGTCTGCCTGAATCTTCTCTGTGTCATCTTAAGGCCGAAAGCCCAGTGATCGCGCGCATTGTCATCACGGCAGCCGACACGCCGTGGTCAGCTGGCTGCAAACTAGGCGTGCCGCAAATGCGTACACGAATGTGTGGAATGTCCTCGCTCACAGCTGGGACAACCCCGCTGAACCGTTGCCATTGTCATGGTAGCATACTCATATGAGCATCCGGCTTCAGGTTCTAGTTCCAGAGGCGCTCGATTCGCGCATGCGGAAGGCTGCGCAGCGCAGTCGAGTGTCGAAAGGCGAATGGGTGCGGCGCGCAGTTGAGCGCGCACTCGACAATCCCACCGCACCGATTGACCCGGTGGCCCGGCTTGCCACCCTCGGGGCTCCCACCGCTGACATCGATCAGATGTTGGCAGAGATCGAGGCTGGCCGCTCGTGAAGGTGTTCATCGATTCAAATGTCCCGATGTACGTGGCCGGTCGCGACCATCCATCCCGCGAGGCAGCTCGACGGTTTCTGGATCGCGTTCAGCGCGGCGAAATCGAGGCATGTACCAGCACGGAGGTTTTGCAAGAAATCTTGTATCGCTACTGTGGCATGGGCCGACGGGATCTGGCAGCGCAGGTGTACGATCTTTTCGTGCAGGTCTGTCCAGTGGTTCTCCCGGTCACGCTGGCCGACATGGATCGCGCCAAGGAGATGCTTGTGGCCGTCCCGCGTGTGTCGGCGAGGGATGCCGTCCACGCCGCCGTCATGCTTAACAACGACGTCTCAACGATCGCCACGTTCGATGGCGATTTCGACAACATCGCGAAGGTCAAGCGACTACGCTTGTCGTTCTGATCCCGTGATGTCCACAAGTTCAGATGTCTGCTGCGTGAATGAGGCAGTTACCGCATGTAGTCGTGCGGTCGCAACGGAGTAATGGCGCTCGAACTGGCCGACGGTACCAAGGGCGAGGCACATGTCGTGGCAGCAGACGAACAGCTCGATCTGGCGTTGGTCGAAACCGCGCTCAAGGGGCCCCCCCTGGTGATCGCCAGCGCCGGCGAACTCGCGTCTGGTGACACGGTGATGATTGCGGGGGCTCCCATGGGTCTCGAACGCACGTTCCATGTTGGGGCGGTCAGCAACCCCCGCCGCGTGTTGTTGGATGTCTGCTACTTGCAGGTCGATGCGCGAGTCAACCACGGCAACAGCGGGGGACCTGTGCTGGATGCCAGGGGGCATGCTGTGGCCGTTGTGTCTATGAAGGAGGAGGAAGCCGAAGGCATCGGGTTCGCGCTGCCGCTTGACTATGCCTTCGAGGGAGAGCGGCCCCTGATGCCGCCACCAAGCTGGCACCCGACGCAGGGCTTTACCGCCATGTTGGCAGACGTCGAGCGCGAAGACGAAAGGCTCCTGGAAGAGAGCAAGCGATTGCCGATGCGGGTGGTGAAAGCGGTTTTTGCGGGAGGGAGCCAAATCGTCGCCGCGGTGGTGACGATGAGCGCACTGGAGCCCACGGGGATTCTGGATTTTCGCCTGGAGCAACAGGAACACACGATCTGCAGCGTGTCTGCCCCAGCACGGTGGCAAAAGAGCTCTCCCGACCGCGGACTCGGCAAGAGAACCAACGAATGGATGAACCGGATGGGAATGGGCAGTGTCTACGCAGGCGCGGCCCTGCTGCAGGTCGGATCGTGCCAATTCCAGAAGGATGTTCCCATCCAACTCATCTTGCGCGAGGGGGATGAGAAGCTCAACCGACTAACGCTCTGACCGCCTATCAGATCGAGCTCGAAAAAGCTGGACCATTCCGATCACTTACGAAATAGCCCGAAAAATAAGTGGAAAAGGGCCCACGGGTTCTCCGAAGTTTGGTTTGCCAACTAGACGCAGGAGGCGCAGGGGTTGTCTCCATCGCAAATCTCTCCCGAGGCGCGCGGGATCGCGCACCTCCCCGTGGACCCCACGCAAACTGCGGGCGAGAGGTTCAGGGGGAGAGCTACACCACAATCCTCCGCCGCAGGCGGTGGATGGCGAAGGTGCCGGCGGCCACAGTGACCACGACCAGGAAGGCGAAATCGCCGAGCAGCACCAGCGACAAGCGGGACAGAATCAGCGACCGGGTCAGGCGGATGGCATGAGTGAGGGGCAAGATCTCAGCGACTGGGCGAAGCGCGCGCGGCAGGCTGTCGAGAGGAAAGACCGTCCCGGAGAAGAAGAACATCGGGGAAAGAAGACCCGTGAAGTAGAAATTGAAGTGATTGATGTTCTGGACGAACGAGGTCACGACCAGCGCAAGCGCGCCGAACATGGCCCCGGTGAGAAAACCAAGCGGCACCGCCAGTAGGCCCATGGGCAGGGGAATCGCTCCGAAGAGGGACATGACCAGCACGACACAGGCGCTGAAGAACAGGCCTTTGCTGCCTGCCCACAGAATTTCACCGACGAAGAGGTTGTTGACAGTGACCGGGGCGGCAACCATCCCGTCGTAGGATTTTTGAAATTCCAGTCGTACGAATGTGGCGAAGGTGCACTCGTACGATGCCGTGAACATAGAGGAGGTCACGGGCAAGGCCGTGGCGAGAAACACGATATAGGGGACGCTGTCCATCGACACGAGGTAGCGGCCCAGCCCAAGCCCGATCCCCAGCAGGAAGATCACGGGCTCAAGGAAAGGGGGCAGGCCGTTGCTAATGAGGTTCTTGGTGTACACGCGCATGTGGCGGTGCCACACGCTGTACAGGCGCGCGCCCAGGGCAGGCGGGTGAATGTCATTGGCGGGCATCGAGCCTCCGGCCGGTCGCTTTGAGAAAAACGTCTTCCAGGGTGCTTGGGCGCAAATGGTAGTCGCCCGGCGGCAGCCGGTCGGCCACCGTCTTGAGCGCGGCGTAGTCCGTCGCGTAGATCCGCACTGATTCGTCCGATTGCTCGATGCGGGCCGTTCCCGCGGGCAGGCGCTCGATCGCTTGGGGCGCGCGCGTGATATCCGTCAGTTCCAGAACATACGGTTCGATGTGGTTCGCCAACAGCAGCTTGGGGTTGCCCCGCAACACCGCCTTGCCGTTTTCGATAATCAGGACGTCGTCGCAGAGCTGAAAAGCCTCTTCCATGTAGTGCGTGGTCAGCATGATGGTCAAGCCGCCGCGCTTGAGCTGGCGCAGCTTGTCCCAGATGGTGTGGCGGACTTGCGGATCGAGGCCGGTGGTTGGCTCGTCGAGGATGAGCAGGCGCGGCTGATTGAGCAGAGCTCGCACGATGACCAGCCGGCGTTTCATGCCGCCCGAGAGTTCACGAATGCTGGCGCGGGCTTTCTCGCCCAATTCCATGAATTCGAGCAGCTCCGCGATGCGCGACGCGGCTCGTTTGGCCGGAATGCCGTAGAGCCTGGCGAACACGCGCAAGTTTTGCGTAACGTCCAGTTCTTCGTCGAGGTTGTCGTCCTGAGGAACCACACCAGAGCGGCACTTGATCTCAAGCTCGTCGCGCTCGGGATCGAAGCCGAACGCCGCGACCCTGCCCGGCGGCGCAGGGTCGCGCTCGGCCTTGCGATAGAGGAGGCGCATGATCGTGCTCTTGCCCGCGCCGTTGCGACCGAGCAACCCAAAGCACGTCGAGGGCGCCACGTCGAAGCTGATCCCGTCGACCGCCTTCACGTGGCGGTAGGACTTGTGCACGTTGTCGAAGACGATGACCGGGTCTGCCATGACCGGCTAGGGTTAGCATAGCCTGGAGCGAAGGCCTACCGGCCCCCGACATGCGACGCCCGGCTGAACGCAAATGGTTTGCCAACCGGCCGCCGGTGAGTGCTCCCTGTTGAGTGCTCCCTTGCCTGGCTGTGCTAGATCCTATGCAGTTAGGGAGACCGCGCGCAGATCGAGCGGTGGAAACAGCCCGGCATGGCCGTCCAGGCACGCGCGAGGGTGCGCCGAGCGTGCGCCGACGCGGGGATCTCGAATCGGAGATGCCCCGTCGATTCGCATATGAGTCCAAGAATCATGATAGCTTGGCGCCATTCGCAGGCCATCTATTGGCCGTGCGACAAGGCGGACAATATGAAAACTGGGATTGACCAGAGTTTGGCCCTAGTAGGCGGCCTTCTCGTTTGCATCGCTTGCAGTGCGAAAGGCAAGAACACCGCGGCCAGCGATGGTGGCGGGGGCGCCTCTGCCAACCCAGCCGCCACGCCTTGTTCGTTGTGCGACGAAAATACGCCTTGCGGCTCCGGCTATGTGTGCGTTCCTATCGATTTCGAAGATCTTGGTATTGCGCAAGTGTGTGTATCTGCCTCGAATACCACAATTTGCTGCTCGAGCGAAACCTACCAAATCACCCCCACCAACATTAGCACCGCCAAAGTCTGTGTTCCCCACTATGTCACGGCCCAAGTCGGGTCTGGTGGAGCGACCAGTGGAACCGGCAATACCACGGGTGGAAGGACCGGAACAAGCAATAGCGCATCGATGGATTCCGGCGCTGCCGACGCGCCGGCGCCTAGAGATGACGGTTCGAGCGGGGATATCGCAAGAGGAAACACAGGGGATGGCGGAGGCACGCCAGCCTGTGCCAGCGGCGCGGACGGCACCTGTCCGTGTGTCGAGAGAAGTGCGCAGTTTTGCGGAGACACTGTCGACAAGGGCATTTGCCAGCGGGGCCAAAGTCTTTGCACCAATGGCTCGTGGGGCAGCTGCCTGGGAGCGGTCTATCCAAAACTGCGCGACTGTACCTCTTCGGAAGACAACGATTGCGATGGCGTGCCGGACAATACGATCGACAGCGTTTGTCGTTGCCGCCCAGGTGACGTCAACGCCTGCGGGGCACACCCCGGATACGATGGCAAAGGAAACTGCCACGCTGGAACGCAGACTTGTATCGCGGCAGGCGACAAGTCGTCCAGTGATTGGAACTCATGCGCGGGCTCGGTCGGGCCTGGTGCGGAGGTTTGCGAAGGCAGCTCCGACGAAGACTGCGACGGATTCATCGACAACGGCTGTCCCTGTCCTGGGACAGGGGGGCCAGACATGGTGCGCCTGCCGGAGGGGTACTGCATTGACAGCACCGAAGTGACTCAGGGGCAATACGAGGCGTGGCTCGCGACGAGCCCAGCCTTGCCTGACGCGAACGACGTCAACTGTGGTTGGAAGGCGAGCTATGCCCAGAGTTCGGTGTGCAAGGGAGCGTCGCGGTGCCAAGAACCCGACTGTAATGAACATCCGGCGATATGCATCGACTGGTGCAACGCATTCGCCTACTGTCATGCAGTGGGCAAGCGACTGTGCGGAAGGATCGGCGGCGGCGCAAATGATGTCGGCGCATACACGGATTTCACGCGCAGCCAGTGGCACAACGCTTGTACGTCCCACGGGGTGAACAAGTATCCGTATGGCAAGACCTACGATAGCCAAGCATGCAACGGGAATGAGTATGCCGGTACCGATATGATGACGTTGGCAGTGGGAACGTTGCCGACCTGTCAATCGGCCACCCACGGCTACCAGGGCGTATACGATCTGAGTGGGAACGTCTCTGAGTGGGAAGACTCTTGCGACGGCGTGGGCCGGTCGGCCAACTGCAAGCTGCGCGGCGGTTCCTACATCAGCGCTTTCGACACCGTCCTGGCGTGCGACGCCTACGGCACGGAAAGCCGCGATGGCTGTTCCTCAAACGGCGCCGTTCCTGACGTCGGCATTCGCTGCTGTTCCCCATAGGCGCGTCCAGTTTTCCAGAATCGGCGCCGGATATGGCGTAGGGCCTCAGCCGGCTGGGTAAAGGGGATAGTTTGGATGGGTAGGTTTGTGCAGTCTACGCAATGTCTCTTGTCAGCCATTCTGCGGGTCAAGGAAAAATGGCGTTTGAAACCACTATGCCACAGAGGGGACAGGCGGCCTTTAGGACAGTCTTCCATGCATCGGAGGTTCTCATCCCACCGCAACCTTGACCGACAGGAGGACTCTCGAACTCCTTTTCGCCGCACGGATGTCCGATTTGTCTGATTGCAGCGCCTGCTTCTTCCACGGCCCTGCGCGTCGTCAAGGAGATCGGCGCCTGTTCTGCCTATGCCCTTGATCAACGCGCTAGGGTCTAGCCAGGAGGTAGTGTCTACTTGGCTGAGTAGACACTGTTGGACCAGGCTCCGCCGCAAGTCTCCAGTGGATTGGCGCTGCATGGCGTGTCGCACGTGCCGGTATTAGAATACCCCAGCGAGTTGCCAGCCCAACATGACCCCTTCCACTGTAATCCTGCGTAGGCGTATCCCATGGCATGCGCTGCCCCAACGCAGCTCTCCACTGTGGCCCCAGACGTAATCAAACGTGCGTTGAACGCCCGATTGGCATCGTCCGTATAGCACCCTTCATACACCGGGGACTGAATGGGCGACGGCGTCAGTCCCGTGGCATAGACGTTGTTGTAGTAACTCCCACCACAATATTCGGCTGGATTTGCGGTACACGCGGTATGGCAGAACGAGCTGTTAGCAGGTGGGTAACCGGCCAGCGAATTGCCCGCGAAACATTGGCCGCCGGCCTGCAATCCGGCGTAGGCAAAGCCTGCGGCTTTTGCCGCTGCGAAGCATGTCTCGACGGTAGCGCCCGAGGAGAACAGCAGCGCGTCCAAAGCACGATTGGCATCGTCCGTGTAGCACCCCAAGTTTGCCGAAGCGACCGGCACGGGCAGCGACAGATGCGTGCGATACATGCTCGTAGCCCAAGCGCCTCCGCACATCTCTGATGGGTTGGACGCGCAGGATGTATAGCAGAAGTTTTCATTGATCTGCGCATAGGCAGGCGAGTATCCCGCGTAGCAGACGCCGTACCATTGAAGCCCTGCGTATGGGAACCCTGCGGCTGTGGCAGCCGCGATGCAGCTCTCAACGGTTGCGCCGGATGAGATAAGGCGTACCGGCATCGCACGATTCGCGTCGTCGCTGTAACAACCAATGTAGGTACCAGACGCCCCAAGCGAACTGAATTTCAAGTTGTCAAAAATCCCGTAGACAGGCGTTCCTGCGGCAAAGTAGGAGGAAAAGACGACCATGGCGATTTCATTCGTCGTTGTGCTGATGCTGAGCGTCTCCCAGGTTCCCCATTTCACGGTGCCGAGGGACGTCACGTTTTGCGAGTAGACCGCGGTCGCGAGCAGCGGATTCTTGCCGGTGGCGGGATTCACTGGGCCATAGGCGTTCAAGTATGGCTTGTTGCCGCTGGAACTCTGGGGTACAAACTCTGCAAAGACTGCGGCCAAGGCATCCACGCTGACGGAACTGACCGGAACCGCAAAGTATGCTGCAAGGTACCCTTTCTGTTCATTGACGAAGATACCGCTCGTGCCGCTCGTCAAGCTGACGACATTGGGTGGAGAGTTGTTGGTGAGGTACGCGACAGCATAGGCGTTGGCCGTGCAAGCATTAAGTCCGGTTCCGTTGTAGCATCCCAGAGTCACGTCGTGGGAGGCGTACTGGTTGTTGATAATGGTTCCACTCGCGACGTTGTCGAAGCCGATTGTCCCGGTCTGGGCCCACAGGCTGGATGGGCACGCCACAAACGACAGCATTGCAATTGCGGAAAGCCAGCTCTTCATCTTCGAATGTCCTTTCTGGCACCTGCTCCAAGTGGCTCGTCCCAACATCTTACGTTCTGGTCTCACACGATTCTTGCGCATCTGAGTCCTCCAGTTCTTCGGTTGCCGCGCGGGTCATCCAACGCGGGTCTGCGTGCATGTGCATAGTCATTTCCAAGGTTATTCTTGAGCGTCCGGGACCGCTTCCGGCCGGACCTGCGTTATCGGTAGATGGCCGACCGATGCCAGCGCGAGTCCGCGGAGCTGGCGAAGGCCTTTCGTCGAACAGCGCGGTGCGCCCGAACAGGGCTCCGGGATGTCAGTTCGTTCACGGTCAGAGCCGTTCAGCAACTTGCATGCCCAACCCTAGGCTCTGGGAAATCCCAAGGAATCACGGACGATCAGCGGTGCTACTCCCCAAGAACAGCTGCGATTGCGATCGCATTCGCGATCGGATCCCGCGACTTGAAGCAAGGCCATGGCGGTCAATCATCGCGAAATCCGGGCGCCAGAATGGCTGTCATGCGCTCGGGATTGACGATCTTCTGACGCTGCATGAAAGCTTCGGCAGCTTGCACGAGTACCCGGCCTTCTTCACCACCGACGATTTTGCCGCGCCTGCGGCGCATAGCGGCCGCGTGCAATGCCATACCCGCAGCCTCGAAACCGGCGGTGGCGGTTGCGAGAAGTCTGAGGGAAACTTCCTCCTGGCCGCGCTTCGCCGCGATCGCGGCTCGGATGGCACAGCTGATCGGGTTGGAAGCAATCGTGTTGAGATGGTCGAGCCCGCGGGCATCCCGCTCGGCCTCCTGCAGGAGTGCCTTGTCCGATCCGGCTGTCAGCGCGCTCGCGGCGTGCAACCAAAGCATGTGAAACCGTGGGTGATGAATGCGAAACACGAGTGAGCGGCGGATGGCCGACCACTGTTGCTGGATTCGGCTCCAAGCGGTACGGCCGCCACCAGCGTGGATGTCGGCCAGGCTCTCCGCGACGAGCTGGAACATGCGTTGCAGTTGGAAGCCGGTGGACGACTGCTCCCAGTGCCTTCCACCCTCGGTCACTGCTTGCCTCGCCCTTTCTGGGTCGTCGCGCACCAGCCAGCTGAGCACGTCCCAGACCAAGAACAAGGCCCCCGCGTAGAGATTGCCCCGAAGCTGCGCTTCCCTGACTAGAGGCGGTACGCGGTCGGAGAATTCTCCGAGCTCGCCCAGCCAGAAGAGGGACTGCAATGAGTGCGCTTGGGCAGTCGCAGTCTGCCACGCGACACCCGTGCACTGCTCGCGGAATATCTGGTCGGCCTCGTCGCAGAGCTTCAGGGCCTCTTTCCAACGTCCCTGGTACAGGGCCGTCGCTCCTACCGTGAGCCTCGCCAGTCCGAGCGCGTGAGTGTTGCCAGTCTGCTGCGCCAGGTCCTCTCCAGCCTCCAGCAGCTCCCTCGCCTGCCTGCTATCGGGCTGAACGGCGGCCTTGTGCGCTCCGTAGAGCACCAGCGCACGAGCGATCCGGCCGCGCTCACCACTCGGCAGGGCGAGCAGGAGAAAGTGGGCTGCAAAGTCCGCAGCGCGTATCGGGTCCACCATACTGAGTCCCATGCACATCGACCAGCACGTGTCGATACGGACCAGATCACCCTCGGGTATCTTGCTTTCGTCACGTTCGCGAAAGCCGAAACCCCGCAGGCGACACTGGGCACGGTGAAGAAGCAGGGACAGCAACGTTCGACGCGGTGTCTCCGGGCACCTGATACCAACAGCCCCGAGCAGCGAACGCGCAACCTCGAGTCCCTGATCGACATGACCGCTGATGAGCAGTTGCTCGGTCGCTCGCCGCTGAAGCTCGAGTCGCTGCGAAGGCTCGGCAGACTGCGCCGCTGCGAGGTACGCCGCTGCGGCCTGCCCACCTCGACCTGCCCGCATGAGAGCATCGCCACGCAGCGTCTCGATCAGCTGCCGCCGCGGGTCGTCGGCGGCTATCAACTCGAGAACCGTAGCGTAGAGATCCGCGGCATGGTCGAAAGCCAGTGCCTTGGCTGCCTGTGCTGCGGCGACGGCTGCGTATTCTGCCGCCTTCCTGGCTTCCCCCGCACCCTGCCAATGCACCGCTAGGGCATCGGAGTCGCGCTCCTCCGACGCCTCAAGAGTGACTGCCAGGCGTCGATGGCAAAGCGTCAGCCGTGCAGGGGGCAGATGATCGACCACTGCCTCGCGGATGCGGTCGTGGAAGCATTCGACCGAATCGCCCGGCCGAACGCCGTGGCTGCGCACCAGGTGCACGGAGCGTAGGAGCGAGAGCGTCTCCTCCTGCTTGCCGTCAAGCTCCGCGGCTTGCGTTGCCACTCGGTTGGACACTGGGTAGCCAGCTACGGCAACGACTTCGAGGACCTGGCGAGCAGCCTCAGGCAAGCGGGCAATGCGCAGACCCAGCATGTCGTCGAATCTGAGGTCGCGCGGGGACTCGCTCCGTTGGTAGTGCACCAGCTCCCCGATGAAAAGCGGACTGCCCTGCGCCTCGGCTGCGATGGCTTCGGCCTCCAAACGCGCCTCGGTGTCATCATGACCGAGAAGCGTGAGGGCCAGCTCACGCGCTTGCGGCTCCGGCAAGGTGAGCACCGGTATTTCCCGGACATCCATCGCGACACCGGTCGCGCGCAGGGCTCGCAGCGCTTCGAGTACCGGGTTCGGGGCCAGCGCCTCGCTTCGGTAGCTCAGAACCAGCAGCATTCTTGGCGGTTCAGGTGGGCTCAAGAGGTCGACGAGAAGACGCCCACTGTCCACATCGCCCCACTGCAGGTCATCGATGAAGACTACCAGCAGCTTGCGATCGGCAATTCTGCCGAACAGCTCTTTGAGCGCCGCGAACGCACGTCCACGCTCCTCGTTGCGATCGCGGACATCCAGCTGGCGCCACGGCGCCGTTGCCACAGCCTCCACGCGCAAAAGCGCCGGGAACAAGCGCCCCAGCACCCGCGCGTCGCGCGGCATCAGGCGTTCTGACTCCAAGGGAGCAAGACGCCTCAGATGCCGCGCCAGAGAGTCTATCAGGCTGTCGAAGGCTTTGAACGGTATCGACTCGCGCTCGTAACAGCGGCCCGCGAGAACCACAGCCTCGCGCCGCTCGTGGAGTTGAGCGAGGAAATGGCGAACCAACGCCGTCTTGCCCACGCCCGAAACGCCGTGGACATGGACGCACACGGGCCCTGCGTGGGTCGCTTCGAAGGCATCGATCAGTGCTCGAAGCTCTGGCTCGCGTCCCACGAAGGCTTCCGTCCGAACGGGCCGTGGCAGGGGTGGGCCCTCCACCGCTGCGCCTTCCAGGCGGCGGAGGATCTCGGAGCTAGAGGGGCGGTTTTGGGGAGACCGGCTGAGCAGATCGATGCACAGCGCCTGCAGGTCGGAAGGCAGACCGGCGACAAACTCAGCCGGCGACGGCGCATCTTCCTCGCGCTTGCGCGCCATCAGTTCCACGAACCTGCCCTCGTGGGGAAGTCGTCCGGTGAGTGCCTCGAAGAGCATCACCCCCACGCTGTACCAGTCGCTTGCCTCGGTAGTCGGCTGGCCTGCGGCCTGCTCAGGGGACATGTACGCGGGTGTGCCCGAAATCGACTGCTCGGTGGTCTCGTAGAGCTCCTCGGGGGTGCGGCTCGTGGCAAGTCCGAAGTCGAGCAGCACGACTCGGCCGTTGCCGGTCACCATGGTATTGGACCCCTTGAGATCGCCATGCAGCTTGCCTGCGTCGTGCAGGGCAGAGACGCCTCGGACGACTTGAACGAACGCTGAGCGCAGCCGGTCCTCGTCGAAGGTCGCAGCGACCGGCCGAGCCGGCGCTCCCTCTCGCGCGTGCGCCGCGTCGCTCGATGTTGGCCCGAGTGACGACGATGGCGGCTGGCGCTCGCTGTTGGGCAGAGACAGCCCATCGAAGTGGCGCGTATAGCTCAGCAGGTCCGTGCCACGGACGAGCTCCATGGAGAAAAACCACCGTCCGCCCCCGAAAACCAGCTCGTAGAGCACGGCGAGGTTTGGGTGGGAGATGTTAGCGAGAGTACGAAACTCTCTCTTTAGCCCGTGGATGGTATCTGCGTTGACCCAGATCAGCGTCTTCAGCGCCACCTCGGCCTGGCGCTCCCGATCGAATGCCCGATAGACGACGCCCATCCCACCTTGCCCGAGGCGCCCGAGAATCTCGAACCGCTCCGTCCCTCCGAATTCTTCCGCATCCTGGATTACCCCGAGTTCGTCGGCGCACGGCGATTCTGGCGCCCCGCGTGGCCGGGTCATGCCCTGCTTGACAGGGTGGCCGCTCGCACCGCGGGCTGGCAACGTCGTCACGACTGTCGGGTGAGCCTCGACGGGTTCGGCTCTCCCGTCAGTTGGATCACGCTTCATGGTGTGCCTATGATGCCCGTTGGGGTACGTAACGCTCCATGAAACGGGCGAGCTGTTTGGCGGCGGTCCCGCGATCCGCGCGCATCACATCTGCCAGCCCTCGCGCCAGCTTCTGCACGCCCGCAGCCTCCGAGGGAAGCTGATCGGCCGCACCGCCGAGATGAACCATAAGCAGGGGCTTGAGATACTTTTCGACAAAGGTCTGAACCGCATCCCAGTTCGAGGGTAGCCGACCGTCGTGGTCTTCCACGAAGGCCCGCAACGCGCGCTCGGACCAAGTGGCCCAAGTAGATGTGCTGCTCGATTCCGGCTCACACCAGGAGTTCAGTGTCTGCGCAACCGGCGACGCCAAAGAGCCTCGGTCGAGCGCCTCGCGGCAGGTCTGTGCATCGATGCTGCCGTTTCGCGCTGGCGAGGGTAGTCGCTCAACGAAGTTGGCGAGTTCCCGGAAATTGCCCTCCCACGCATGGTTGCGCAAGACATCAAGAGCTTCGGGAGAAAAAGTCGCAAGGACCGACGTGGCGCCCTCCATGGGGCGGGCGCCCAAGTAGGCGACCAAGTCGTCAAACCGCTCGCGGAGGCCCGAGACGCGCACGACCTCGATTGAAAGCCGGAACCATAAGTCCTGGCGAAAGCGACCCTTTCGTGCCTCGGTCCGGAGGTCGCGGTTTGTGGCGCAGACCACGCAGACGTCGGAGTGTTTCGACCGCCCGTATCTTCCGATGGGCGTGTATTCGCCGCGATCGAGAAAGCGAAGAAGCATAGCCTGGACATCGAGAGGCATCTCGCCAATCTCGTCAAGAAAGAGTGTTCCGCCGTGGGCTTGCTCCACCGCCCCGGCGATTCTGCGCACGCTGCCCGTGAACGCCCCCTCCTCTGCACCGAAAAGTTCCGCGCGGAACAACTCGCGGCTGAGCTCTGCGCAGTTCAGGGGCACGAAAGGACCGCTTCGTCCCGAGTGCCGATGGTAGGCGCGGGCCAGCCCTTCCTTCCCCACACCCGAGGGGCCGAGCAGCAACACACGGAGCCCACGCATGGCCGCCTCGACGACTTGGCGATGGGTTTGCCGTGCCAGCTCGGACGCAAGAATCATTCCTTCGAATCGCGAGCTCTCCTCGGCGGAGAAATGGCGCGACTGGGTTTCGACGTAACGCCATAGCGTGGCCAACCGGCTCGGCCAGGTCGAGTTCAACGTGTCTCGGGGCCGGAAACGGAGGACAAATCCCTTGGGAAGTGGAATGGCGTGCGGATCTTGAAAGGTTGAGGCCTCATCTTGCACGAGCTCGGTGTCGGTATCCTCTCCCAATTCGTTCAGCCACGCTTCGACAGCGTGTGCCACCGCCTGGGGAAATTCAGCAGGGTCTCCGTAGACTGCTGCCGCCGGCGCGTTCACGCTCGGAACCTCGTTCGAGGGAGGCGCGAGTCGGACTGTGAGATCCCGCGTGGATGAGAAAGCCACGGGAATCCGCAGCGGAAGCTTCGGCCACGTTCCGTTCCGGCTCCCGAGATCTACCAAATGCAGGAGCCCGTCGATGTTTTGCAGGAGAAGGTGATTCTCAGAGACGCTCGGAGCTGCGACAGTCAGCGTCCGAATGGCCGCCGCAGGCTGATCCTGTGCGGGCAGCCGATCGGCCCGCGGGTGCCTGCCGACGAGCACCCACTCACCCGCGGCGACCACGACGTGCTGGACGGACCCATCTGGCTGGAGGAGCCGCACCCGAACCTCGGCATTTTGCATTCCCCCGATCTATCGCGACAAGCAGCCGTTGGACAAGCCGGGCGCGCCAACCTGTGCGCCCGACATCCCTAAGCTGCATCCTGCTCGCCCACCGCCTGGCTCGCCCGGCGTAGCGGGCAAGGAAGTACTTGACAAAATGCACCATCAGATATGCTGACACGACGACGGGCAGGACCACGATGAGAGTGTTGATATTCGCCTTCTCGATCCTTCTCCTGAGCAATTGTGTTTCGACGCACTACTTAAATAGATCGCCAGTCAAGACTATCGCCGATGTGCCGGGTTTCTTGCCCATGCAGGCGAAATTGCAGGTTGTTCTTGACTCAGAGACAACCGGCGCGATTTCCCATCAGTTTGTTCAAACCCTCATCGAGGAGAGGGTGTTCAGTGAAGTGATAGTGGGTCCCTCGGGAAAGGGCGCCGACCTGAGACTTGCGGTAAAGGCAACCACCGACGACAGCATGCACTTTCTCATGGGCCTTCTCAATGCGGGTATTCTAGGACTTTCATTGTGCATGGCGGGTGGTGTTCTGGAAGATACTTATGACTATGATGTGCACCTGAGCGCCACCATGAGGAAGGGCGACATCGCCATCGGGAACTACGAGGCAACCGGCCGATATCGCGGCACAACAGCGTTCACCTGCCTGCACGTACTATTTGGTGACGAGTATTGGTCAATGACAGCCACGCAGGCCTGGGATCACGCAATCAGAATGCTCGCGCATGAAATGAAGAAGGATCGCAGTCACATTGCTGCCTTCTTGGAAGGGGAATACGCGGCGCTGCCCCCGCGTGCAGAAACGCGTCCTGCCGCGCAGACGGATCGCAACTCGTCAGCGGCCGGCGGCCCGGCATCTCAACCGGTTACCCTCGGCGGGAAGCAGCACTTGGCGGTCCTGGAGTTTCAGAGTCGAGGTTTCGAAGATGACGTCCTGATGGCCTTGTCCGACACGGTTCGAGGCGGCGTCTTGCAAGGCCTGCAAGGCCATGGCGTGGCCGTAATGACCCGCGAGAACATGCAGGTACTATTGAAAGACATGGGCAAGCAGGAATGCGAAGAGGGCGATTGCGAGGTAGAGACCGCTCGTAACATCGGCGCGGACTATGTGGTTTCAGGCAAGGTCGTGCGCGTGGAGAAAACCTACGTCGTCACCTTGAAACTGCACGAATCCAAAGGTGGCAGTTTGCTCGGCACAGACACCGTGGAGGGCACGAGCACCGTCGATTTGCTCCACTCACTGGGCGAGCGCGGGCGACTGCTCATGATCGCCGCCTTTGGTCCGCCTCGCAGGCGGTGACCCACGCAAACGATGTGCCTCCGGCGTAATCCCCGCTATCGACGGTCCATCCCCACGTGGTCGGAGTATAGATTGGAGCAAATTGTCGAGGCCTTCCCCTCCCTAGACGTGTCCTGCCCACCCAGGGCTTCTACGGAGCGGGTTCGACCACGGAGCTGCTGTCGAGATTGACCGCGGTCTGCGCGAGCAGCCGTCCGTTGATCGACGCCCCCGTTCGCAGCGTGACCGAGGTTTGGGTCAAGATGACACCCTCGCAATGCGCTGTCGTGCCGAGATCCACGAGACCGGCGATCTGCCAGAAGATATTCTTGGACTGTGCTCCACCTGCCAGGAGGATCTTCGTGCCACTGCTCATGGTGAGATTCTGGGCGACCTGGAAGATCCAGACGTCGCTCGCAGTACCCGTGAGGGTGATATCCGTCGGGATTAGGAGCCCAGTGCCCCACTGGTAGACGCCCGGGGCTAGGTTCATACCGCCAATGCTGCCGGCGCCCAGCTCGGTGACATTTGGTGCGCGCCCCGCGGCGTCAGTGAACGCCAGCTGCATATCGGCGATAGCCGTGGTCAGATCGGAAGGCGTCGGCACTGCGTAGTCGGCCGCGTACACCTTCCCGGTCACCTGTGGCGAGGTGGAGAACACATTCGTGGAATCCGCGATCAGCGAGAATCCGGTGATGAAGGTAGCGGCAGCGGGGCTAATGCCAAGGCTTCCCGTAATGGCCGAAGTTGGCACTGTGGAAATCCCGCTCTCTGCGAGAATCGCGTAGTTCGTGGCAGTTCCAAGATTCACCGGATTCGCGGCGGGCACGGCACCCGCACCGCCCACACCACCCGCACCACCCGCACCGCCCACACCACCCGCACCACCCGCACCGCCCGCACCACCGTATAGCGCTCCTCCGGCAGTACTTCCCCCACCGCAAGCGGTGGCGAACGAGAGCAGCACCAAGGCAATTCGTTGAATATCGCTTTTCGTCGGATACATGATACCCACAGCTACAGCAGCATTCGGGCCACCGACCAAACATGAGCAAGCCCGGGCCATTGCAGCCGAGGAAAGGTCCGACGGACCGTCAACTTCAACCAAAATGACGGCGTGAATCCATCGATTTGAAGGGGAAGACGCATCGCCGAGCAACCGAAATAGAGGGCCTCTGGGCGTCTTTGGTGCGGTCGAGACCTTGCGATCGGTGGTCTGGAAGCCCAGCCCAGGGGGAGAAGACGCTCTTCTGGATACCACAACGATGGCGCCGGAAATTGCGTGGTCAACGCAGACTGCCCGAGCGATCAATTGACCGATGGAACCGGGAAATGCGTTCCGATGGCCGGAGTGAATTGGACCCGGCGTGCGACCGAACAGTACTGGTATTGGGTGGCCTCGTCGGCTGACGGTACCAAGCTCGTCGCTACTGCACAGAGCGGCTACATCTACACCTCTTCAGAGCCCACACCGTGATGTGGCATCACACCCGCGGGGCAGGCGCTGGTAGCCGGCCGACATGAGCGACTCGGCCTTGAGCTGGATCTCCGGCTTGAGCTGCTTGGTTTGCTTGAGATACGCAGTTACCAGAATATTGGGCCAGGCCGTCGACGTGGTTTGCTCGAAGCAACCGCTCGGCAAAGACCCACGCCGTCACCGGCCAGCAAACCACGAAGGTGTGTTCCCTGGCACGGCCTGGCGCGCTGTGGGGGCCGTTGCGGAAGCGCCGAGAGTCTCAAGAAAGAAGCCGGCGAAGTCGATAGGCAAGATGGACGGCCGGCACCCGGGAGGGGGCGAGATCATGAGCATGCACGATGGACGATTCTTGAGGTTGCTTTCTGTCCTGACATTCCCCCTGCTGTCGACCGCCTGTGATGGTGGAACGGATGGTGGAACGAAGGTGGTTGACTGGCCGATTGCTGCGGATGTCTACACCACAGCCCAGCAGCAGATCCTCCCCGTCGCGCTCTCGGCCGACACACAGCCGATCAACCCGAACGAGGTGACGCTGTACGAGCAGGATGGCTAC
>PMLB01000153.1:0-875 GCA_003158735.1 Myxococcales bacterium
GCTCTTCTGACCGGAGGCACTAGGAGACAATGCACGCCGTTTTGCGCTGCGCCCGCCAGATGCCTGTAGAATCCAGGGGGTGTGCGCCCAGGACCATTCCCAGACCTACGGCGATCGTTTTCGCGTCGAGGGCGAAGCGATCGAAGGTGGCATGGGCCTGGTCTATCGCGCCAAGGATCTGAAGACCGGCGAGTTCGTCGCGCTCAAGTTGGTGAGCGAGCCGCAGGGCACGCAGGCCCTGCGCTTCCAGCAGGAGGCGCTGGTGCTGGCCGAGATTGCCCACCCCGCAATCGTGCGCTATCTGGCCCACGGCTCCACCGCCCGCGGCGAGCAGTACCTGGTGATGGAGTGGCTGGAGGGCGAGACCCTGGAGGACCGCGTGGCGCGCGGGCCGCTGCGCATCTCCGAGACCCTGCAGCTCGGTCGCCGCGTGGCCGAGGCTTTGACCGTGGCGCACAGACACGGGATCATCCACCGCGACATCAAGCCAGCCAATGTCTTTCTGCCTGGCGGCGATCCCAGCCAGGCCAAGGTGTTGGACTTCGGCATCGCGCGCCGCCTTTTCGATCCCCGCCAGAACCTGCGCATCACCAGCGCCAGCGCCGCCCTGGGCACGCCTCTGTACATGGCGCCCGAACAGGCGCGCGGGGCCAGCACCGTCGACGGACGCGCCGACATCTTCGCCCTGGGCTGCGTGCTCTTCGAATGTCTTGCCGGCCAGCCGCCCTTTGCCGGCGACTCGCCCACCGCCATCATGGCCAAGATCTGCCTCGACGATTCGGTGGACGTGGCCCGCAAGCGGCCCGAAACCCCGGCTGATCTGGTCGCACTGATCGCGCGCATGCTGGCCAAGAATCCGGACCAGCGCCCGGCCA
>PMLB01000153.1:897-2583 GCA_003158735.1 Myxococcales bacterium
GCAGCCGCCGCACGCGATCCTGGTCGCACGGCTGACCTGGCCGGAATCCTGGCCGAGCGACTTGCCGATTCCGAGCTGAGCGAAGTCGGGTTGGGCGATCTGCAGAACGCCATCGCGCCCCACGGCGCGCGCCTCGAGCGGCTGGGCGGCGGCTCACTGGTCATCACCCTGACTGACGATCAGCAGGCCACGCCGCTCGACCAGGCCACGCAGGCCGCACGCTGTGCCCTGCGCCTGAAGGCCGCGCTGCCTGACGCCAGCCTGGGCATCAGCACCAGCCGCGCCGACATGGCGGGCAAGCTTTCTTTGGGCGACGTCATCGATCAGGCCGGCCACCTGCTCGCCACTACCCCGGCCGGCACCATCCACATCGACGGTCTCACAGCCCGTCTGCTGGAGACCCGCTTCGAGATCCAGGCGCTTCCCGACGGCGCCGCACGCTTGCTCTTCGAAAAGGGAATCCGCGAAGCCCCGCGCACCCTGATGGGCATGGCCGTCCCCTGCTTCGGACGCGACCGCGAGATCGATATTCTGGAAGCCCTGTGGGACGAATCCTGCGATGAGCCTGCCGCGCGCGCGATGCTCATCACCTCGGCCGCGGGCAATGGCAAGTCGCGCGTGCGCCACGAATTCTGCGACCGCATCCAGCGCCACGGCCGCCCCTTTGAACTCCTGGTGGGCCGCGGCGATCCCATGCGCGACGCCGCGCCTTTTGCCTTGCTCGGCCCGGCGTTGCTGGCAACCGCTGGCATCACTGGCGGCGAGCCCGAGCCGGTGCAACGCAAGCGCCTGCTGGCGCACACCTCGCGCTTCTTGCCCGCCAAGGATGTCCCACGCATCGCGGCCTTCCTCGGAGAAATGGCACACCTGCCCTTCCCCGACGAGGATCTGCTGCCCCTGCGCGCCGCTCGACAAGACCCGCGCCTGATGGCCGACCAGATGCTGCTGTCCTGGCTCGACTGGCTGGAGGCCGAGTGCAATCACCATCCCGTGCTGCTGGTGCTGGAGGACCTGCACTGGGGCGACACGCCCAGCGTGAACTTCGTGGACGCGGCCTTGCGCGTGCATTCCGAAAAGCCGTTCATGGTGCTGGCCCTGGCGCGGCCCGAGGTGGACCGGCGTTTTCCTGGCGTGTGGAGAGAGCGCAACCCGCAGCGGATCAACCTCGCGCCTCTGTCGCAGCGCTGGAGCCAGCGCATGATCGAGCATGTGGTGGGCAAGATTTCCGAGGCGGACGCGCGCTGGATCGTGGACCGCGCACAGGGCAATCCGTTCTACCTGGAGGAATTGCTGCGCGTGGTGCGCGACGGCGGCAAGGTGGGCGACGACAGCAATTTGCCCGACACGGTGCTGGGCATGGTGCAGGCGCGCTTCGACATCTTTGGCGCCGACGCCAAGTTGGTTCTGCGCGCCGGCAGCGTCTTTGGCCAGACCTTCCGGTCTGCCGGGGTCAAGGCCCTGGTCGACGAGGACCGGCGCAAGGACGTGGACCGCTGGCTGGAGATCTTGACCAAGCGAGAGATTCTGTTTTCGCGACCAACCGCTGACCTGCGCGAGTACGCCTTTCGGCACGCGCTGCTACGGCAAGCAGCCTATGAGATGTTGCCACCGTCCGAGAAGCGGCTGGGCCACCTGCTGGCTGGGCAGTTTCTGGAACAGGCTGGCGAGCGCCAGGGCATCGTGCTG
>PMLB01000153.1:2614-3177 GCA_003158735.1 Myxococcales bacterium
GGGCGAACTGGAGGATGCGGAGAGAGCAGCACGAGAGGCATTCTCCTCTAGCGACGCGCGGACCAGATTGGGTGCCCTGAACGCCCTTTTCCACGGACTTGGTCCACAAGCCAAGTACGACGAGATTGCTACGCTATTCCGTGGCCTCGATCGGCCAGCGGCGCCTGACCTCTTGAATCCTTGGCTTCACTGCATGGTAAGCGGAACGGCCTACCTTGCCGTCAGTGGCGACAGCGAGGTGCGCGGGCGCACCCTGGCGCTCCTCGAAGAGTACAAAGAGAGGCTGGACCCAGTCCTCGTCGGACGGGCTCAGACCATGGGAGCGCACATGGCGGCGACCCAAGCCAGGCCCGCCGAGGCAGTCGCGGGTTTCAGACGCGCGGCCGACTACTACGAGACCATCGGCCACCGGCGAGTCGCCTGTGAGGCTCTCGGGAATCTCGCCGTGTGCCTCGTTGAAGTCGGCCAACTCGAAGAAGCCGAGACCTGCACGCGGCAGGTTCTAGCCACGGCGCAGAAGATGAACCTAGAATACATGCTCGGTGGTGCCTTCAACGCCCTTG
>PMLB01000201.1 GCA_003158735.1 Myxococcales bacterium
CCGGCCCAGTTTTTCCATGATACGCTGGCCATAGGCAGGCATTGCGAGCAGGCAAACGGCCAGGCAAACAAAAGACCAACAGGCTCTGTTTCTCATCGTGTCGCCCCTTTCTCATCCAGACATCGTTCCTTGCACAACGACAACTCACCGCGCAAGCGCACCGTGTACACAACCCGACCTGTGAGATAAAGGGGGATGGATCCGCCAAGACGGGTCATTCTTGTCCCAAAATTGAACAGCAGGCGCACGCCCCCCAACGGGTATCGCCGCCTTGGGCCCGCCCAATTCCAAAATGATCGTCCGCTATTATCTCCCCGTGCTCGCTGTGCTTCTGGCTGGCTGTGGCCAGGGGGCTGGGCGTGCTCCACGGCAAGACAGCGCCGTCGATCTTGGCCGCCTGGCCCGGGCCGACGGGCAGAGCGGTATCGATGCCGGCGCCAGGCCGGATAGCGCACCGGATCGCAGTTCGACGATTGACATGGATGGCAGTTCTGACCAGCCGGCGGATAGGAGCATCGGCCCGGACCTGGCCGCGGACACCAAGGCCGCTGCCGACTTGGCTGCGGACGCCAGCGCCGACGGGGGCGTCACGGATGCGGCAAGCGCCGCCATGGACGCCATGGTCGACGGCCCCGAGGCAGACGCCTCGGACGATGGCGTCTGCGCCCTGGCCGACAACATTTCCGTCGCCAAGCTGCCGGCCATCGGCTTTTCGACCTATCACAATCAGCAGCAGATCGAAGACTACCTGCAAGCGGTGGCCTCAGCTTTCCCCACCATCGCCACATACAAGGTGAACGGCCAGTCGGCGCAAGGCCGTGATATCCCCTATCTCATCATCAATGCAACTTGCCAGGCCAGCCCGCCAGCCATTTTCACCAATGGCACCCATCACGGCGACGAACCCGCCAGTACCGAGGCGGCCCTGGGCATCCCGGACTATCTCTTGCGAAGAAGCACCACCGACGCGTCGGTGCGAAGCCTGCTTGGGACCTACGCCTTTTACGTGCTGCCCCTGGTGAACCCGGATGGGTTCGCCCTGGATACGCGAGAGAACGCCGCTGGGCTGGACATCAACCGCGACTATTCCTACCCGGGGCGCAGCGACGCAGATTCGTTCAAAACGGTCGAAGCCCAGCTGGTGAAGTCTTTGCAGGAAAGCGTCGGGTTCCGCGCCGCTGTCGCGTACCACAGTGGCGCGCAAGAGGTGCTGTGGCCTTGGTGCTATACCGCCGACGCCACGGTCGACGGCGGATTCTTCGCGGCTGCTGGACAGCAGACGGCTCAGGCCATGAGTTTCGCCATCTATCAGCAGTCCTACGACGACTACCCGACCCAGGGCGAATACATCGACTTCGCCTATTGGAAGAACCACACCCTGGCCGCCACTTTTGAAGTGTCCACGGTCAAAGCTCCGAGCGTGGCTTTGCTTGCCGGTGTGGTGGACGGCGCGAGCAAGGGCACGGTAGCTTGGGTCCAAGCGGCGAACGATCACGCCAACGGTAGGTTGCATGCCTTGTCCGCGCCGGCTGCGGCGCGTAGGAGATTCCCACTCACGGCGCCATTTGACGGCACGAATCGGCTCGAATAGCGCCGTCCCGTCCTCGCACACTTTTTCACGCAACCTTCTGCTTCGGTTGGAGCTCAAGCGGCTGGTGCAGGGCAAGCCGGAGCAACAGTCGCGACGACTGTGACAGGCGGCGAATTGCAGTACGCGTTTGATTGACTTTTACAAGAGTCGGCTTGTTTGCACCGAGCCCACCAGCATCACCACCTGCATGACCAGGGCGCGGTCGCCCTCGACCTGCAATCGCCCGGCGAGCAGCGCCGGCAAGACGGCGAGTGTGCCGTTCGACAGTTCTTCGCAGGTGCGGCTGTCCACGCGCACGGTTGAACGGGGGCGGCCAGCGCGCATCCCTGACGGGCCGAACGCCACGTCGAGAGTCCAGCGCCGCCGGCGGCGCCCGTGGATCTCGACAGCGATACGACCGTCGATATGCGCCAGCAGGTCGATCTTGTTTTCGTCGACGCACAGTAGATCCATCACGTCAGCGTTCGCCGGTAAGAGCGCGGGCAGATCGGGGTCGTCGCGAAACAGAGCCAGAAAATCGGGTGCACTCTGCCGGAGCAAGACGTCGGGATCGCCTTGGGGGTCAGACCGTCCATGCGCACCCAACTCGCGACGTTCCACGACGAGAGCGTCGTCAGAAACGCAGACATCCCAGGTGCCGCCTCCTGGACCGGAAAGAGTCATCCGCACTAATGGGCTGTCGGGCGGCGGACGGCGAAGCGCTGCTGCGAAGGCGCGCGGCAGCCAGGATTCGATGATCTCGTCTGCCGGCATGTTGGCCGGCGGGCGGCTGTACCCGGTCACCGTCTATCGTCGCCTCTTACCCGTCCGACCGGGCCGCTTGGACGTTGCCTTGCCGGGACGCTTTCCCTGCTGCTGTCGGCCTTTCGCGGGACGCTCGCCTGGTCCGCGGCGCTCGCGTCGTGGCCGCATCCCCTCCCCAAACAGGCGCAGGTCCACCTGCCGGCGCGCCACACTGGCAGACAGAACCTCGACCTTGACCGGATCACCCAGCGAAAAGGTCCGGCCCGATCGTCGGCCCACCAGGCGACATGCCACCTCGTCGTAGTCGTAGAAATCATCGGGCAGAAGATGCTCGCTGCGCACCAGCCCCTCGACAAAGGGTTGGTCTGTCGCCACGAAAGCGCCGAAGCTGGCTATCCCGGAGATGGTGCCCTCGAGCACGTCGCCCACGCGGTCGCGCATGAAGAAGGAACGGTAGAGGTCGATTACCTCGCGCTCCACTTCCATGGCCTTGCGTTCGGCGAAGGACGCCTCGCTGGCGACCCGCTGCAGGTCCTCAAGCGAGGGGGCCAGGCCTTGCGGCTGGGCGGAAAATTCCCCGGCCGGTTTGCCCAGGCTGGCCAGCCGCTGCTTGAGCAAGCGGTGCACCACCACGTCGGGATAGCGGCGGATAGGCGAGGTAAAGTGCAAGTAGGCGGGCGCGGCCAGGCCGAAGTGGCCCACATTGGTCGCGTCGTAGGTGGCCTGCTTGAGCGAGCGCAGGAGCTGGAAGGAGAGGGCTTTCTCCGCCAGGTGGCCTTGCAGCCGCTTGAGCACGACCGCCAGACCCGCGGGTGTGCGCGCCTTCTCCTCGTCGACCAGGATGCCGTAGCGCTCGGCCATGGCCGCGAAGTTGTGCATCTTCTCGGCGTCGGGTGCGGGATGGATGCGCCACAGGGTGGGCTCGCCGCGCGCTTGGAAGCTTTCGCCCACCGCCAGGTTGGCGGCCAGCATGAACTCCTCGATCATGGCGTAGGCGTGGCGCTCGCCGGGATCGCGCCGGGCACGCCGAATGTCGCGCACCAGCCCGGGATCATCGTGGTCCAGTTCCACCACGACTTGTGGCAGATCCAGGTCCAGGGCGCCGCCCTGCTGGCGTCGCGCCCGCAGCTTGCGCGCCAGCGCATCCAGCGCGCGCAGAGCAGGAACCAGCGGCTCGTATTTTTTCTGTTTCCCCTGCACCTTGCCGGCCAAAGCCGCGGCCACCCCGGGATAGTCGAGGCGCGCGCGCGAATGGATCACGGCTGCGCAGAAGTCCTGGTCGCGCACGCCGAGATTGCTGTCGAAATCGATGCGCACCACCATGGCCAGGCGATCCTGGCCAGCTACCAGCGAGCAGATGTTGCCGGAGAGCGCCTCGGGCAGCATGGGAATGGCCCGGTTGGGCAGGTACAGGCTGCAGCCACGGCTTTGCGCTTCTTTGTCGAGAGCGGTGCCCTCGCGCAGGTAGTGCGAGACATCCGCTACCGCCACCCACAGGCGGTGGATCCCGCCCGGCAACGACTGCAAGGCCACGGCGTCGTCGAAGTCACGCGCCGTCTCGGGGTCGATGGTCATGAACGGGACGTCGCGCAGGTCCGCGCGATCGCGGCGGTCCGCGTCCTCAACCTTGCGTGGCATGTGGTCAGCGGCCTGCGCCACCTCGCTGGGGAATTCATCCGCGATATCGCCGCAGGCCAGGACCTTCTCCACTTCGGTGCGCGGATCCTCGGGTAGTCCCAGCACCTTGAGCAGGGTCACTTCCAGCGGCGCGCCCGGTTGGGTGGGGTAGGACGAGATTTCGGCCACCACCGCCATGCCTGGGCGTGGCGGTGCGCCGCCGCCGCGCAGAACCACGGGCTCGGTGATGCGCGGATCGTCGGGTTGGAAGCGCAGGGTATGGCCCGCTGCCACGATTTGCCCGGTGATTTTTCCGCGCCCACGCTCAAGCACATTGGTGACGCTGCCTTCCAGTCCACGCGGGCCTACCCACCATTCGACCTCGACCCGATCGCTGTCCATGGCCGTGGCGCGGCTGCGCCGGTTGATGTGAACGTCCTCGGACCCATCTTCCGGCACGACAAACCCGTAGCCATCCGGATGCACCTTGATTCGCCCCGTAACCACGCGCGCCGCGGGCTTCTCGTTCTCTGTGTTCATTTTGTCATCCCAGCATACACGCGCCCGCCGCCCATGGCTGGAGGCAAGCTAGCTTTTTTGCACCACAGAGAGCACAGAGGCCACAGAGCCGGATCGGAAAGGGAAGGGTTGGATTCGGTCCGGTCCGAACCCCTTCTTCCTTTCCGACCTCTGTGTTCTCTGTGCTCTCTGTGGTGCAAAAAAAGCTAACTTCTACGGCGCGTGAAGCGCGTAGAGCTTCTTGTCGTCGCTGCCCACGTAGATTGTGCCGTCGGCGGCCAGGATGGGCGAGCTGTCCACATCGCCGCCCAGCTCCACCGACCAGCGCAGCTTTCCGTCGGGCTCCAAACAGTAGAGGCGGTCATCCTCGGACCCGAACAGGATGGCGCCGGCCACGTCCACTAGGGCTGACGAGTAGATGCGATCGCCGGTGCGAAACGTCCAGGCCGGCGTGCCGTCACGATGAACTGCGTAGAACAAGCCGTCGAACGAGCCCACGTACACTGTCCCGTCGCGGCCAATGGCAGGGGCCGCCCGGATGTCATCGCCCGTGGTAAAGGCCCACACGATCTGGCCGAGCGGACTGATGGCGTAGAGCTTGTTGTCATCCGATCCGAAGTAGATGGTTCCGTCTTCCTCGATGGCAGGGCTGGACTCCACATCGCCGCGCGCGCGGAAGTCCCAGCGCTTGGTCCCATCCTTGTTGATGGCATAGAGGTTGTTGTCCAGGCTCCCCACCACCACGGTTCCGTCCGGGGTGACTGCGGGCGCGCTGGAAACATGCCCGCCCGTGGCGAAGCGCCAGCGCAACTCACCATTGTGGTTCACGGCATAGACCGCGTCGCCGCCGAAGTAGATGGTTCCGTCCAGCCCGATGGTCGGCCCGCCGTCCACATCGCAGCGACTGGCGTCGGGGCCTACCCCCAGCGTCTGGGCGCAGCTTCCCGCGCGCATCTTCCACAACGACTTGCCGTTCCTGCCGTCGAGCTCATACAAGAAATCGTCGTCGGCCCCGAAGACAACCGCTCCGAAAGCGGAGAGGGCCGGTGAGCTGAAGATGGTGTCGCCCGTGACAAACGACCAGCGCAGCTTGCCTTGCGCATCGATGGCGCGTAGCCGGCCATCGTGGCTGCCGACCAAGACCAGGCCGTCGGACGACAGCGCGGGCGACGAGGTGATGGGCCCGGAGGTTTCGAAGGTCCAGCGGACTACCGGAGGTTGGGCCGGCAGCCGGTAGGGCGAGCGGCCCCGATGCTGGGGCTCGAAGCGGAACATGGCCTGCGCGGGCGGCCCCACGGGAATCGGGGCCGCGCTTGTAGCGGCGGGAGCGGCCACGCACGACACCGCCGTCGGCGCTTTGGGCCAGACGCACTGGCCGGCTTCACAGATGCGCACCAGCTTGCAGTCGTTGTCGGATGCACAGCCCGCAGGTGGCGGAACGTGGGCCGCGCAACCAGCCACCCCGATGATGACGATCCCCAGCGGACACCGCGGCCGGCGCTGGGGATCGATTCGACGGCCCACGTTCAAGCGGCAGTTCTAGAACAGGTTGAGAATCAGGTTGACGCCAATGCTGTACCACACTTCGTTCCCGTCGCCTCTGGTCGCGGCCTCGGGGAATCGCGCAACAATTGCACCCAGTTCAGCAGCCAGGGATGAGCTGTGGGCTTGCATGAATTCAGCCCCGACGCCCGCAACCAGTGCCTGGCCCCTGCAGTCCGACGCGTCGCCATAGTTGTCACTCCACTCGATGCACCCCAGGCCAAGGCCGAGCCGCGAATAGAGCCAGGGCTGGATGAAGAACTGCGCTCCAGCGGTGTACGTTGTGAGGGCGTAGCTTGAATGTCCGTATACGCCGGCACCGGAGAACTGGGCCCAGGCCCCATCTCCGGCCAACATGACCATCCAGCGCGGCGTGATTCCGAAGCCAAGATGAACCGCGTACGACATGCCGGGCTCGTGGCCCGAGCTGTTCGGGTTGCTAAACGAAAGGCCGCTCAGCCCCAGTCCCACGCTGAGCATGAAGGGACGGTAGGTCGAGCGCATGGGGACTGAGTAGGGTGGCGGGTAGTAGCCGGGATGGTACGCGTAGCGGTAGCGCGGACCGTAGCTGGGTTGCGGGGCGTAGCCTGGTGGCGGGGAATAGCCGGGCTGCTGGCCGTAACCTGGTGGCGGGCCGTAGCCTGGCGGCGGGCCGTAGCTGGGTGGTGGCGGCGTGGGCGCGGCTTCGGCCGGCGGCGCGGGCGCGGCCTCAGCCGGCGGCGTCGGCGCCGGAGTGGCAGGCGGTGCCGCTTCGGACGCCGCCGCTACGGGCTGCGCATTAGGCGTCCGGCTCTGTTGCGCGAAAGCCGCAGTGTGAACGCCAAGCACAGCGAGCGTCGCGGTCGCGAGGACCGAAACTCGCTTCAACATCCAATTTAGGCCGTTGGGTTTCATGAGTCTCTCCTTGAACTGGCAGTAGCATACTCGCAACCTACAAGATTGATGCCACCAATCTGAAACCGCAATCTCCATGACGATATCGCGCCTTGGTGAAGTAGAATGAGCCGGACCATGCCGGGCCCAGGCTCAGCAGGATTGTTCGCTTCGCTGCGCGGCGCCGCTCGGCTGACACAGGAACGTTTTCTGGTCGGGATTGCCGACGCCGGGGAACGCGCGCGCGTTGTGGCTGCCCTTTCCGCCGAGGGCGTCGTGGTGGAATTGTTTTCTGCCGAGCAGGCGCTTGACCGCCTGGCCGAAGAGCCGTTCGAACTGGCGGTGCTCGATGAAGAGGGTGTGGATGCCCAGCGGGACCCCTTCGCCACGGCGCGCGAGCTGCGGCCTTTTGCGGACGTGGTGTTACTCCTGGGGGGCGATCCCGAGCGCTGCTCCGACTTCTACGCGCGCGAGGTGGCCGCCTTGCTCACGCGGCCTCTGCCGGAAAGCGACGCGCTTTTTCGCGCCCATCTGCGCTGGCTGGCCTCGTGCCGGCGGGCGCGCACGCGTGAGCTACTGCTGGGGAACGCCATCGCCAGCCATCTCGTTGAATTGGAGGCGAACGAGCCGGCGCTGGCCGGCGCCCTGGCGGCAGCCCTGAGCGAGCGCAAGCGCCAGCCCTCGATCATGGTGATGGGTGACGCGGAACTGGCCAAGCTCTTGGGGTGCACGGTGGTTTCGGGTCCGTCTGACGTGGTGGTTGTGGGGGTCGCGGCGGAGGATCGGATGGACGCGCGCTTGCGCGAAGCCCGAAGCCGTGCCGCAGGCGCCGCCGTTGTCGTGGTTGATGCCACCCCAACCTCCGAACGGCTGGGAGCAGCGGTCTATGGCGGCGTACGCGCCTATCTGGGCCGCGCGCGGGTGGGGGAGATCGGTCGGGTCGTGGCCAGCACGGCGAGCCGTCGTCGCGCCGAGGTGATGGGCCGCCAGTTGGTAGAGACGTTGGCACGTTTTGGAGTCATGGACGAGGCGGCGAGCGCGGGCTCGACCCCGGCGGCACCGCAGGACGTGGACGCGAAGCTGATCGCCGACACCGCCGCCAGCGAGGGCGGAGCCGTGGTCCCTTCGGCTCACGAAGTCCTGGTGGTCGACGATGAGGTCGTGGTGCTGACGGTGCTGCGCGAGATCCTACGCCGGGGCGGCTATCGCGTGACCACGGCCGCCTCGGCCGAAGAAGCCATCGATCTGATGCACAAGCGGCATTTCGATCTGGTCCTCACGGACAAGAACCTGCCGGGAGCGTCGGGCTTGGAGGTCTTGCGCGTGGCGCGCACGCTCGATCCCCAACCCGCTGTGGTGATGATCACTGGATACTCGTCCTATGATTCGGCGGTGGAAGCCCTGGACATCGGGGCGCAGGACTACATCGAGAAGCCGATCCGCGACGTGGAGGCCTTGCGCTTCCGCATCCGCCGGGCGCTTTCCCGCCGCGATGAACAGCTGGCACGCGCGCAGGCCAGCTTGCGGGTCGACCAGGACCGCAAGGGCGAGAAGGGCCGCGTGCTGGTGGTCGAGGCGGAAGGGCCGCGGCGCCAGCTCATTGCCGAATTCTTGGGCCGCGCGTTCAACGTGACGGCAGCGGCCAACGGCGACGAGGCACTGGCCCTCATCAAGGACCAACACTACGACGTGGTGCTGGCCGATCGTAACCTCCCCGGCATGTCCGGTTTGCGCGTCATCGAGCAGGCGCAGCGCTTGCTGCCCCACTGCGCTTCCGTGCTCTACACCGCCTATCCTTCGTATGAAACGGTCAAGGAGGCATTCGAGGTGGGCGTGGACGGCTACCTGGCGCGGCCCAGCGAAGATCTCAAGGCCTTGGCGGAGAAGGTGGCCGGTGCGCTTCGCAGCCGGGGAGGGATTTTGCTCGGATAGCGGTGGCGGTGACAGAGGCTGCCGCAGTGACAGAGGCGGTGACAGCGACGGTGGCGGTGGCCGTGGCAGGTTGAGTGGGCGGTGGCAGAGGCCATAACAGCGACGGCGGGCTCGGGGGCACCCCTCTTGCGAGGGTCGCCGGTCACGTGAGACAGTGCGGCCATGGCGATCTTCACTCGGTCACTGCGCTTGCCCGCGTTGATTGGCCTCGCGTCCGCGGCACTGCTTGGCCAGCCTGCGGTTTCCGAGACAGTCAGCAAACGGCTGGCAGTGCTGGAATTCAAAGGCAGCGGGATCAAGGACGCCGTGCTGGAGAACTTCGCAGACGAGGTTCGCGGCGGCGCAGTGGAGGGTCTGGCCGGACGCGGGGTTCTGGTCATTCGTCTCTGTCACCCACACCGCACCCCGCTACTCCGACTTGCAAGTTCCCATGACAACTGTTGACGGATCGCTTTCGTTTTTGTTCTACTCTCGTCCCAGACATCCGATCGACAGCGGGTGGCGACGACGACGTGAAGATCGCATTTACTCACAACCTGCGCCTCACAGATAGCGAGGACGAAGCCGAATTCGACACCGCAGAAACCGTCGACGCCATCGCCGACGGCCTGCGCGCCGGTGGGCACGAGGTCGAGAAGATCGAGGTCACCGGTCCCGCCTCACACCTGGCGGCGCGGCTGGAGTCGTACGGGCCCGACCTCATCTTCAACACGGCCGAGGGTCGTCGCGGCCGCACGCGCGAGGCGTTCTATCCGGCGCTGTTCGAGGAGCTGGGCTTCCCCTACACCGGCTCAGACGCCTACGTGATGACCGTCACCCTCGACAAGTGGATGACCAAGCTGGTTCTGGGCGCGCAGGGCATCGACACGCCGCGGGCGCGTCTGGTGGTGGCTGACGACGTGCAACGCGGCCGCGACATCGGCATGCTGGGGTTGGCCTATCCGGTTCTGGTCAAGCCGAACTTCGAGGGATCCTCGAAGGGCATCGGCGACGAAGCGGTGGCCCGCGATCCGCGCGCCTTGGCTGACATGTTGCCGAAGGCTCTGCGTCGCTATCCCGCAGGACTGATCGTCGAGGAGTTCATCACGGGCACCGATGTCACGGTCCCTTTTCTGGAAGGTGCGGGTGACGAAGGTGTGCTGCTGCCGGTCGACTACGTCATCGATCCGGCGGCCCGCAGCCGTTTCAACATCTATGACTTCCGGCTCAAGATCGCCGAGGCCGGCCGGGTGGCGGTGCGTTGCCCCCCCGACCTGCAGCGCGACGTGGTGGCCCGTCTGCGCGCCATCTGTAAGCTGGCGGTGCGCACCCTGGGCGTGCGCGATCTGGGCCGCGTCGATTTTCGACTGGGCGACGACGGCCGCATTTATTTGCTCGAGGTCAACGCTCTTCCGTCGCTGGAACGCGGGTCCAGCACCTTCGCCGCGGCGGCGCGCGAGGGGCTCGACTACCAGGCGGCTCTGGGCGCGGTGGTGGCCAGTGCGGCGCGACGGCAGGGAATGAGCGTCCCGCAGGTGGGGCGCCGTCGGCGGGGTCCTGAGCCTCTGCGCATCGGCTTCACCCACAACATGAAGCGCGTCGACTCGAAGGGTGGCGATGACGCCGAGGCCGAGTACGACGCCCCGCAGACTATCGAGGCCATCAGCCAGGCGCTGGAGAGCTACGGCCATGTGGTGGTGCCCCTGGAAGCCACCGCCGAGCTGCCCCGACAGCTCACTGACTCGCCCGTGGATCTGGTCTTCAACATCGCCGAGGGTGTGGAGGGTCGCAACCGCGAGGCTGCGGTGCCCGCGTTGTGCGAGTTGATGGGAATTCCATACACCGGATCGGACGCCGCCACGCTGTCCATCGCGCTCGATAAGGCCCTGTCCAAGAAGGTCTTGCGCCAGCACGGGATTCTCACCCCCGAGTTCCAGTTGATGGAGACCGGACGCGAACGCCTGTCGCCCAAGCTGGTCTTCCCGCTCATCGTCAAGCCCAACCAGGAAGGCTCGTCCAAAGGCGTGAGCGCCCATGCCTCGGTGGTCGACGATGAGGCATCGCTGCGGGCCGTGGTGCGGGATCTGCTGGAGAAGTATCGCCAGCCCGCCCTGGTCGAGCACTACGTGGCCGGTCGCGAATTCACCGTGGGACTGCTCGGCGACAAGCGCCCGCGTGTGTTGCCGCCCATGGAGATTCTCTTCCTCGACAAGAACAACCCGCGGCCTGTCTACGACTACCAGATCAAGCAGGAATGGGAAAAACACGTCTACTACCAGTGTCCAGCTCAGCTCTCACCGGCGGAGAGCAAGGCCATCGAGAAGGTCGCACGCGAGACATTCGAAGCGCTCGATTGTCGTGATGTGGCGCGTGTGGATCTGCGCATGGACGAGGGGGGCAACTTCTACGTGCTTGAAGTGAACCCGCTGCCCGGCCTGACGCCCGACTACTCGGATCTGTGCCTCATCGCCAAGGCCGCCAACATCGACTACCGTTCCCTGATTGGCGAGATTCTCTCGGGTGGGCTCAAGCGGTTGCGCGAAAAGCGCCGCGCCGGTGCCCGCGAAGCCGAGGCTGCTCGTAGCGCCCCGGCGAGCAACGGCAACGGTGAGAGCAACGGCAAAGGGGACGGCAACGGCAAAGGACCCTCTCACGAAAAGACCCCCACGGTCGTGCCGCAGACGCCGTAGGGACGCATGGGCGAAGACGGTCGTGGCCGTATACGTGGTTGTGGCCGTGGCCGTGGCCGGAGTGACTACCGTCGACCACGACCAGGAGCACGACTACGATTGTCCCGACTCTGTGCCTGAGATGAGAACAGGTAGCCAATGAGAAAGCGCTTGCGTGAGCTCGGATTTGCCATCGGGCATCTGCCCACAGGACCGCTCAATGCCATTACCGACGTGCCCGGCGTACGCGTGGGCCACACCACTCTGATCCTGGGCGAGGGGGCGCTGGTGGTGGGCAAGGGGCCGGTGCGCACAGGTGTGACCGCTGTCCTGCCGCCTGATCCCATTTTCGACGAGAGGGTTCTGGCTGGCGCTTTCGTGCTCAACGGTGCCGGCGAGGTTTCGGGTCTCACCCAAGTGGTGGAGTGGGGGCTTCTGGAAACCCCCATCTTGCTCACCAGCACCATGTCCGTGGGCAAGGTTTCGGATGCCACCATCAAGTGGATGACTCGTCGCTTTCCCGGCATTGGCACGGAATACGACGTCATCATTCCCATTGTGGCCGAGTGCGACGACTCATGGCTCAACGATGTCGTGGGCCGACACGTGCGTTCCGAGCACGTCTATCGCGCCATCGAGCAGGCCGAGGGCGGGCCGGTCGCGGAAGGCTGCGTGGGCGCAGGAACAGGTCTGGTGACCTGTGACTTCAAGGCGGGCATCGGCACCAGCTCGCGCCGGGTCACCATCCACGGAACCCACGGGAACGCCGACCCGCTCACCTACACCCTGGGCGTGTTGGTGCAGAGCAACTTCGGAGTCATGCGTTCGCTCTCCATCGCGGGGGCTCCGGTGGGCCAGATTCTCGAGCCCGAGTTCACTCGCGCCGACAAGCGCGTGCGCAACGCCGGTTCCATCATCTGCGTGGTGGCCACCGATGCCCCACTGCTGTCATCGCAGATCAACCGCCTGTGCAAGCGCGCCGCTTTGGGGATCGGCCGGGTCGGTTCTTTCGCAGCCCACGCGTCGGGCGAGATCGTGATCGGCTTCTCCACCGCCAACAAAGTCCCCCGCGTCACCTCGGGCATGATTCACCCGATCGAGGTTCTTCTCGACGAAGTCTGCGACGGACTCTACGAAGCCGTGGTGGAGTGTACCGAGGAAGCCATCGTGAACGCCCTGTGCTCGGCCGAAGACATGACCGGTCCTTCCGGCCACTTCGCGCCCGCGCTGCCCCTCGATCGCCTGGCGCAAATTCTGTCGCGCCACCGCGAGGCGCAGAAGGGCTAGCTCTTTTCACCACAGAGATCACAGAGGTCACAGAGCCGGATCGGAAAGGGAAAGGTTGGATTCGCTCCGTTCCCAACCCCTTCTTCCTTTCCGACCTCTGTGTTCTCTGTGCTCTCTGTGGTGAAATAGGTAACTAACCGGCCATGCGTATCGCTTTCCTGGTTCCCGACGTCCGCACCCAGCAGCCCAGCTTCGGCGGCATTCACCTGGCCTGGGCCGCGCACCGGCGCGGGCATGAAGTCCGCTTCGTCTCGTCCCGCGACCTGTCGTTTCTCGACGACAACACGGTGCTGGCCACCACCGCGCGCGTTCGCGCAGGCGACTATCGCCGGCCGGCCGACTATCACGCCGCTTTGCTGTCGGCCGATGCCGTGCAGGAGGAGGACGCGCTTAGCTCCTTTGATGTGGTCTTTCTTCGCTACAACCCCTTGCGCGAACCGGCTGGTGAGCCGCCCTCGCCGGTCATCGATTTCTGCTGGCGCTTGCGCCTAAGCGGCGTTTTGGTGGTCAACGATCCCGAGGGGGTGCGGCGCGCCTGGGGCCGGCTGTATCTGGCCGACCTGCCGCCCGAGGTGCGGGCGCGCACCGTGGTTTCGCGTTCGCCCGAGGGAATCAAGGCGTTTCTGCGCGAGCTGGATGGACCGGCTGTGCTCAAGCCGCTGGCCCACGCAGATCGTGAGAAAGTCTTCTTCTTGCGCCGGCGCCAAGCGCGAAATGTGAACCCCATCATCAGCGCCATCACCAAAGACGGTTACGCCGTGGCGCAGGAGTATCTGCCCGAAGCCGGCGCGGGTGAGAAACGCCTGCTGCTTCTCGGGGGCGAGCCCATCCGCGTGGGCTCGCAGGTCGCGCTCTATCGGCGTTTGCCTTCGCCGCATCTGGATGCGCCTGGGTCGCCGCGGGCTGCCCGCACGCGGCGGCCTTCGGCTCCGCGCAATCGTCAATGTCGATTCGGACCGGCCGAGCAGCGTCTGTGCGATCTTCTGCGTCCCAAGCTGCTGGCTGATGGCCTCTACTTCGTCAGTGTGGATATTGCCGGCGACAAGATTCTGGAGTTGAACGTGTTCGCCCCGGGCGGAATCCACTCGCTGCGCGAGATCTACCGCATCGACGTCGCCGCGGTGATCATCCGCGACTTGGAGCGTCGGGCGCGCCTCAGGGCAGTGTATCGCGGCACCCTCGATCCCGAGGCCGCCGGAGTGGTATAGCCGACTGGTGGTACTTTGCAACGATATCCTGTAAGCTGGAACCCACAACGAGGTTCCGCGTGACGGTTGGCGACATGCAAACCAGCGGCACTATCGACCAATTTGCAGATGGTATCGATCCCACCCGGGCTGCCGTGCCCGCGGAGGAAGTCGAGGAAGAGCTATCCATTCCCAACCCGCCAACTGCGCCTGGTCCCATTCTGACCCTCTCGCCAGAGGAGATCACCCGCTTCTTCCTCCGCGCTCGACGGGATCAAGACACTGAGCGATGGGACGTGCGCCTCGACGCCGCCCTACGCGAGATCCTCGAACGCGCCAACGACTTCGTGCCCTCCGAGTCGGGCGGCATTCTGCTCGACGATCCGCGCGCCAAGCTCGCAGGCGTGCGCACCCCGCGGCTGACGTTCATTGCAACCTACGGTCCGGGTACGGCGCAGTTGCTGGGCAAACGTGTCCCTAGCGATCGTGGTTTTGTTGGACAGATCTATCGCACGGGAACGCCTTTCCGCAGCGACAACCTCTCGCCCGAGGATCCCTTGTCGATCGCGATGCCGGCGCATGGTTCGGGCCGGCCCATCGCATCGGTGATTGGGCTGCCCGTGATCGTGGGCGAATCGATCTGCGGTGTCCTGCAGCTCATCAACCGGGGCTCGGGCGGTCCCTACACAGCGCGCGACAATGAGCTTCTGCGCATCTTTGCGGCCTACATGTCCTCGTCGATCCAGAACGCCCTGGACGCCATCCGCGCGCGCGCCCTGGCCCGCTTGGATCACCTGACCGGCCTGTTCAACAGCCGGTATTTTCACATTCGATTGGAGGACGAGATCGCGCACGCCGATCACAACGCCACCGATCTGTCGTTGCTGTTCATCGACCTCGACCACTTCAAAGAGGTGAACGATCGCTACGGACACCTGGCGGGGAGTTGGACCTTGCGTGAGGTGGCGCGTCTCTTGTCCGAGAATGCGCCACCTGCCGCGGTGTTGGCTCGCTATGGGGGAGATGAGTTCGTAGCCATTCTGCCCGGCAGCGACATCCACCGCGCGGTGCAGACCGCCGAGGGCTTGCGGCGGGTCATCGCCGAGGCGACCATGTTCGACGCTGAAGCGGAAGGCGAGCAGACGGCTCAGCCTCTGCCGGGCGTACGCGCTTCAATCGGCGTGGCGTCGTATCGGGAACACTTGGCCCCCGGGGGCAACCAACGTCGGCGGGAGAATCTGCTGCTGCGCCTCGCTGATGCGGCCATGTACCGAGCCAAGGCCAATGGCCGAAATCGCGTCGAGATGGCCGACGCGGAAGAGTAGGCACCGCCTCTCGAAAGTTCGCTCTCGGCTTCGCCGCCGTCAACCCGGCCGTCCAATCAGCTGTGGACTTGCGAGAAACGGTCCTAGTTCCGTCTCAAGGCCCTGACCAGTATCTTCAACGCCAGCCTCTGCGGCTGGACCTGGTATCGCCCCGATGCCACCATCTGCCGCAGCTCTTCGATTCTTGCCTGCCGGCTGATGTCAGCGCCTTGTGCTCCAATCGCCCCGGCGAAGTCTTTGGCTGAACTCGTTCGCAACCGACTTCGGCTTGTGAGTGCCATACATACACAAATCGACCCTTCCCGCGAAATCTTAAGGTCGATCCGGAAATCTTATTAATTCACTGCAAATACGCGGGGTTAGGCAGCTGCTGAATCCTCCAGGTCACCCAACGACTCGCGCAGCCGACGCGTGGCCTCGCCGTGGATCTGGCATACGCGCGACTCGGTGACGCCGAGCACGTGCCCGATCTCCTTCAGGTTCAGGTTCTCGCAGTAGTAGAGCGAAAGGACTTGTTGCATCTTCTCCGGTAGGTCATCGATGCCTGCCACCAGGCGCGCCAGCGTCTCGCGGTGGGCGGTCATTTCGAATGGGTCGGGCTGGCTCTCGTCGCGCGTGCGATCCAGAAAGTCGGGGCCCGCATCGTCGATTCCCACCACGGAGGATCCGGACAGCTTCTGCTGGCGAGTGTACAGCTCCTGCACGTTCAGGCCCAAGGTTTCAGCCAGCTCCGTGTTGTCCGGCGTGCGGCCAAGCTGCGACTCCAGCTTGCGCGTAGCTTCGCGCAACTCGTTGGACAGACGGCGCATGTCGCGCGAGAGCGTGTCGCGTGAGCGCAGGTCGTCCAGCATGGCGCCGCGAATGCGGAATTCGGCAAAGGCTTCGAAGCGATCGACGCGCTTGGGATCGAACCGTTCTGCGGCTTCCATCAGCCCGATCACGCCGGACGAGACCAGATCGTCCATCTCGACATGCGCGGGCAGACGGCGCGCCAGTCGGCGAGCCACCTTCTCGATGTAGGGAAAGAACTTCGCCGCGTATTCGCGACGGCGTGCCGCCAGAATTTTCGCCGACGGCTTTCGTGGCGCTCGCCCCTTTGCTTTCTTGCGCTTGACCATTGGCATGTGGGGCAGCCAATGCAGCCACCGTGCCAGAGTCGAGTGAATCCTAACCGCCCAAGATCACGAACGTCCGGGGGGCGACGAGTCATCGGATCGTCATAGCAATGACGGCCGAGCCGGCGAAGCACCGTCAATCAGGTGACAGTAGACAGGTTGGTGATCGAAGGTCCGGCGCCGTGGGTTCCCTACCTGTGGGTCAGTTCGGGCGGCTCTCTGATATGGGAACCCTGAAAGGGTTCGCTTTGCCCTTCGGCCCACCACCTGCCACCACTCCACGCTCGCTTCCCCCTTCGGNNTTCGGGACCTGCACCTTCCCCACCACACCCGAAGTCGGCGGGCTCCCCACGCGACTAGGCCACGGTTTTTCGGCGCAGTTTCTCCACCAAGGTCGTGCGATTCATTCCTAGCAGCTCGGCTGCACGATTCTTGTTGCCGCCGGTCCGTTGCAGGGCTTGCTCGATCAATCGCTCCTCGAGTTGGGCGAGCAACAGGCGCAGGTCAATACCGTTCGGGGGCAAGTCGACCAGGGATGGCCCTAGCTCGCTCACGTCCGTGCGCAGGCTCGCAGGCAAGTCGTTGACGGTCACGGCTCGGTCCTTGGCCGCCGATACCAGACGGTCCACCGTGATGCCAAGCTGGCGTACATTTCCCGTCCAAGAACAGGCACCCATCCGGACCAAGACCTCGGGCGCGAAGGCGGGCACCGTGCGGCCCCGGCGTGCGTTGGCGGCGCGTCGGAAATGGTCCACCAGAATGGGGATGTCCTCGGGCCGGTCGCGCAGAGACGGAATCTCCATCGGGATCACGTTCAGCCGATAGTACAGCTCCTCCAGGAATTGGCCGTCGCGCGCCGCTTGTTCCATGTCCTGGGTCGTGGCGGCCACGATTCGAAGATTTCGTCCTGAGGACTCCGACAGGCTTCCCCATTCCTTCATGACTCGCAACAAGCCAATCTGGGCGTCGCGCGAGAGCCCCGCTATGTCGTCGAGAAAGAGTGTGCCGCCCAGCGATGCCAGGATGTTGCCTTCAGGTTGCGCGTCGGTGGAGCCCAACGCCTCCGGTTCCGCCGCTGTGTCGGGGCCGGTTCCTGGCCGCACCGTAACAAAGGGGCCTGCCCGCCGCGCTCCGCAGGCGTGGATGAGACGGGCAA
>PMLB01000002.1 GCA_003158735.1 Myxococcales bacterium
CGACGGGTGCGCCAGCAGCCGGAGCGACGCTGGCTGGGGTCGGCAGTAGGGACTTAGGCGTTTCTATCATCAGTGGGATTCTGTGCAATCATTTCTCTTCCAAACCACCACGTGCCTAACGAATAGACGACCCAAAAAACTGCAACACTTACGGCTTTGTCGGTCAAATACGCGAGAGACCATGATGCTCTGTGACGCATGAGATCCAGCAAAACAGTTATGAGGAGAAAAATCGGGATGACTATCAGTAATGTACGCTTGAATACATCAGCAAAACGCATGGGGTTGTTTGAGGAATTCATATGGTAAAGATAATTCTCTCTTCGCCTACGTTCTTAGTGAACCGCTCCCGGAGCCGGTTCCGGAAAGTGGTTAGGCGGCGTTGATTCGCTTTCTCGCCCACTGCAACACCACCGCCGCTGCCCATGCAAAAGCGATCACGGTGCAGGTCAATGTCGTATCGAGATATCTGACTCGATGTAAATCGTATAGCTGATCAAAACTGCCTCACTTCAGAGTGGGAATAACGATCTCCGTGATCCAAATTCCAAAAAAGACGAGGGCCACGCCCACTGGAACGAGCCAACCGGTAAGTATTAAGAACTGAACTTGTTTTTTCACAGTGGGTGTTTGTTGTAGTGTGCTGGCCCAAACCCTGCGAACTCTGGAGGGCGACGGCTACGTGACCCGGAAGATCTACCCGACCGTGCCACCAAAGGTAGAATACAGCATCACCGCACTGGGTCGGTCACTTCTGGCGAAGATCGAGCCGCTGATCGAATGGGCTGACGAAAATCACGCGCGCGTCCGCAAAGCGCGGAAATCCTACGTTCCACCGGCTGCAGTCACGCCCCTATAACCAGGCGCCCCCGGCGCGGCGACCAGTCCTCTGAAGCAGGCGAACCGCCGCGAGCAGCAACAGCGCGCCACAGAACCAGTCGCTCGGCGCACCGCCTCCACCGCCGCCACCGCCGCCTCCCCCACCGCCGGGCTCAGGCTGGGACGACGCGTTGACGAAGAGATACGCGGGAGAAGTGCTCGCGCTGCCGACGGCATTGGAAACCACGACGTAATATATCCCGGCATTGCTCGACTGGACATTTGTCAGTTTGAAAACGCTATCCGTCGCACCGCCAATCGCCGTGTTGTCGAAGTACCATTGGTATGTAACCGCCGGGCGGCCGGAGGCCGTGACGGAGAACTGCACGCCGTTGCCGGCGGCGACCGACTGGCTTAGCGGCTGAGTTTGGATCGCGGGCATGATGGGCAGCAGCGACATGCGCACCGTATGGTTGTTGGTGTCCGCCACGTAGAGCGTGCTGGCGCCGTCTACCGCCAAACCGGCCGGCGCATAGAACCGCACCGCCGATCCGATTCCATCCGCGCTCCCGCTGGTCCCGGCCACCCCGGCCAGCGTGCTCACGGCCCCGGACGACGGGATCACCCGGCGGATCGTGAAATTGCCGGTATCTGCCACGTAGACGTTGCCGGCGGGGTCCACCGCCACCGCCGAGGGACTGTCGAACCGCGCGGCGCTGCCCGTGCCATCCACGCTGCCGGGACTGCCGGCGCGGCCTGCCAGGGTGCTGACCAGGCCCGAGGACGAGATCGCCCGGATGGCGTCATTGTCCGTGTCGGCCACGTAGATATTGCCGGTGCTGTCGATTGCCACCTCGGACGGGAAGTTGAAGCGGGCCGCGCTGCCGGACCCATCGGCGCTGCCGGTGTTTCCGGCCAAACCGGCCACAGTTGTGACCGCGCCGGTCGCCGCCACCACCTTGCGAACGGTGTGGTTGTTGGTGTCCGCCACATAGAGATTCCCGGCGCTGTCGATTGCCAGGCCCTGAGGCCCTTGGAACCGCGCGGCGCCGCCCGCGCCGTCCGCACTGCCGCCACTGCCGGTCGCCCCGGCCAGCGTGGTCACCAACCCTGCGGAAGTCACTTTCCGCAAGATATGGTTCAAAGTGTCAGCCACGTAGACGTTGCCGGTGCCGTCGACCGCGATGCCGGAGGGATTGTTGAACCGGGCGGCGCTGCCCGCGCCGTCCACACTGCCGGGACTGCCGGCCAAGCCGGCCAGGGTTGTGACGGCGCCAGTGGCGGTCACGACCTTGCGAATCGTGTGGTTGTCAGTGTCGGAGAGATAGAGGTTGCCCGCAGTGTCGGCCGCCACGCCGGAGGGATAATAGAAAAGGGCGGCAGTGCCCGTGCCGTCGAGGTAACCCGACGTTAAAGCCCGGCCGGCCAGAGTGCTCACCGTCAGGGGTGTCACCATGACGACACCCGAGTTGACGGTCAGCGTTGCGGCATTGCTCGTGGCCGAGCCCGCGCTGTTGGTGGCCACGCAGTGATACTGGTAGCCGTTCATCCCGATCGTCGCTCCGGTGATCGCCAACGTGCCCGTCGTCGCCCCGGAATAGACACCGCTGTTCGAAACGTCCGACCAACTGGTCCCGCTGTTGATGCTCACCTGCCACTGCAAAGTCGGCGCCGGCGTGCCGCTCGCGGCGGCGGTGAAGCTCGCGTTGTTCCCCGCCGTGACCGACTGGGCCGACGGCTGCGCCGTGATCGACGGCGCCACGTTGGCCGCGCTGACGGTCAGCGTTGCGGCATTGCNNGTGTGGGTCGGTTTCGGGATCGGGTCGGCTAGAAAAATCGCCACTCCAGGGAAACCAGTCCCAGCACCACTCTTGAACATTGCCGACCATCTCGCGCAGGCCGAAGCCGGTGGCGGGAAACGAGCCC
>PMLB01000445.1 GCA_003158735.1 Myxococcales bacterium
TTGTCGTCGCCCCACAGCACCGTGGTCTTCAACCACACGGCGTTGTCGCGCCGGTCGATGAAGCCGGCTTGCTCCAGCGTAGCCAGGGTGCTCGACACCTCGCCGCTGTCGTGCAAGGCTCGCTCGCTCTGCCACACGTCGAAGCTGACGTCGAACTTGGCCAGGGTGCCACGGATCATGTCCATGCAGCGGCCGATGGCAAACTGCTTGATGGGCTCCATGTCAGCCGGGGGATTGGCCTCGACAAAGCGCCCGGCCTCGCGTTCGAGCAACTCAACTCCTAGCTTCCGGATATAGTCGCCGCGGTAGCCGTTCTCGGGGAATGCCACCTCGGGCACAATCACGCCGGTCCAGTCTTCACCCTTCGCGGCTTCCATGTAGCGAGCCCACACCGACAGCGCGAGCGTGGCGACTTGGTTGCCGGCGTCGTTGATGTAGTACTCGCGCAACACATCGTAGCCAGCAAAGCGCAGCAACCGGGTCAGCGAATCGCCGACCGCGGCGTGCCGGCCATGCGCGAAGTGCAGCGGCCCCGTCGGGTTGGTGGATAGGTATTCGACCAGAACCCGCGGCGACGGCTTTGGCACTCCCTGGCCCCAACGCCCCTGGGCGGCCAGGATGTCGAGCAGCCGTCGCTGCCAGAAGGCATCGGACAGGCGCAGATTGATGAAACCCGGGCCTGCCACCGACACCTCTGAGATGTCCGCGCCGCCTGCAGCCCGCAGGCGTTCCACGATGATCTCAGCCAAGACGCGTGGCTGCTTGCGAGATATCTTTGCCAGCGCCAGGGCTGCGTTGGTCGCGTAGTCGCCATGCTCTGGGCGCTTGGGCCGCTCGACTGGAATGCTGTAGGGAACAGCCGGCAAAAGCCCTTCGCGCTTCACCTGGTCGAGGGCAGTTTGGAAGAGAACGCGAACCGTGCTTCGAACACTGGAGGTCATTTACCTACACTGTAGGCCTAGGTCGCACCATCTGTCAATTTCAGGTACTCGCGTGAGGAGCCTTTTCCTCCGACTCCGCGTCCTCCCCGGTGTGTTCTCAGTGTTGGGTGGCTGCGGAGAGGAATCACCTCATCCCTCCAGCCGCGACTCTTATTGGATCTGGAACGGCGTAGTGCCGCTCGACGCTGGGTCGAAGGTGGCTACGGCCGTGTCGCCCTTGCGGGCGTTGATGCGTACGATCTGACCGCGGCTGCTTGGCGTGAGCGCGGTTCTCCCCTGGTCCAGCACGTAGACATAGGGATAGGAAACCTGACTGGTGGAGTCGGTCATCAAGGGACTATCTGGCAGCTGGTCCGGCCCGGTGAAGATGCGGATGGGCTGGGTCAATGCGATATCGTACGACGGGACCACCACAGTCGCTGGGATGAAACCACCGATGAAGCCCAGGCTCGTGGTCAGGCTGTCGCCGCCATACTGGTCGAGGTTGGTGAGTACGAAACGAATCTGCGGATTCTGGAAGATGGCTTTGATCGGTTTCTTGGAAACCCCGCTGCCGGCACCGCCGTCAGCTGTTCCTGCGCTGGGTGCGGAGATGATCGATGTCGGGTCGTCGTAGCTGAAGTCTTGGTATAAGCACGGGTTTGGTCCGGGCGGTGTGACCGGGGTGTAGGGAGGGTTGGGTGTGGCGGCTGTGCCAGCAACGGGTGGCGTCAGCTGGCCGAACAACGCCACCTCTGTGTTCGCTGCGCCGATGGAGTTGGTGGAGTTCATGGAGAGGTTGTCGATAGGCACCACGCCGTCGATCGTGGCACAGGCCGGCGCGGACAAGGGAATTCGGTCGGCCAGCGCCGGATCGTTGGGATCGAGCTGACATTGGTCATTGACGACGGTTGTGGTCTTAAGATCCGGCAGCGAGCTGCCCGAGACGAGAAAGCTGTTTCCGACATTCACGTGGTATCGATTGCCTGGCTGAGGCCAGCAGGTCAAGTCCAGAGGCGGCGCCTCGACGCAGTACCGAACCCCTGCTTCTCCAGGCAAGCTGGGGCCGACGGAACCTGGGACAACTTCGCACACGAAACCCGGGCGGCAGTCCTGATCGGCATCTTGCGGCGTCGCCCCGACTATTGGGGAGCGGCCACAGGCCTTCACGCAACGCTTGAAATTCTCGTTCGGCCAGACCTGCTGCCACTGGAAGCCCGGATCCGTTCCCGATGGTCGGTGGGCGGCCGTGGGCTGGCAATCCGCTTCGTCCCCGGTCGCGCCTGCGGCTACTCGATTGAGGGCCGTCTTGGGTACTTCGTCGAGGTGCAAGCCGAGCGCTAGGTGCGTGGGCGTGGCGGCGATGACCTCGTAGCGTCGACGACTGCCCATGACGCGGGTGCATTTGTCGATATCAGTTTGTGATGCGGTCTTGGACAGGCACAGTCCCACGGCGCCGCCGATCGGCTGATGGCACGTGAAGGAATCCTGTGGGACGCAGTCGGTGTCGGCGATGCATCCTGGCAAGACGACCAGGTCGCCGGAAAGTACGCCCTTGGCGCAGAAATCAGCGCCCACGTCGTCCAGCGCACCCGCCGGTGAGCCAGCCATCGCTGACGTTTCGAGCGTGCCAGAGCTGCGGGTTGTGCCGGAGAGAGCCGCCTCCCAAGCTACGGTGAAGGTGCGCGATACATAGGTCGCCTGGTACGGGGAATTGACCCAGTAACTCGTCGTGGTGTTGACCGAGTTTCCGCTCGCGGGCGTCGTGGAATCGTTTTCCACGTCCTCCAGCCGGGGTCCACCCAGCGATGACAGGCTGGGGGTGGTTGGGAACAACAGATCGGATGAAATCGGGGTGCGCAGCGGGGGTGTGAAGGACAGGGCCAATGTGTCGGCGGTGTACTGCCCGGTTGAGCGAATTTCGCGGAATGAGTGGGTGAGAGTGTTGGCTTCGTCAACCACTGGGGCCTGACCGTTGACCAGCGTCTTGGGCCTAAGGTTGAGGATGTAGACGGAGTCATTGGAGGTCAGCAAGAACGCGAACTGGCCGGCCAGTGCTGGCGGATTCTTGCTGATGTTGGTCGGGTCGACCGGCAAGTCGACGACCGCGATGTCGCGCGCGATAGGCGGAGCCGCGTTCCGAGACGGAAGCGTGGGGATGCGAATGCCGGGGCCTTGGGCCAGCGGTTGGCGAGCCGTGGGGTTGACCGGGAAGCACCCGGTGTCGGGCGGCAAGTTGGCAAGAGTGTACTGGGCGTTCACGTCGCATTCCTGTTCGGGTTGTACCCCGTCCCCGACATTCACCACGCGGACTGAGCCGTCGCGCGCAAAGGCGTAAAGAAAATTTCCCCTCCCGTCCTTGAGAAAACTGCCCTGGCTGTCGCTCGAGCTGCCGTCGGCCAAAGTGATTGGCGTGTCCTGAGGCCTGAAGGGATTGACCGAAAGGCGTAGGTGATCGATGCCGATGGCCCCTGGCTCAAGCGCGATACGCCCGCCGCCAGGCGGTATGACGAACGCTTCATCCACAACGTCCAGTGCAGTTAGAAAGTCGTCGGCGGCGCTGGCCCCCACATACACACGGGGTCTGTCGGGACGCAGAACCATTGCACCCACGCCCAGCCCGGAACCCGTCCCTGCCTCCGACTCTCCCGGCGCAAGGCCACCAGTGTTGGCGATGCCCCCGTCATCATCAGTCTCGGCGCCTGCGTCGGAAGCAGAGGAAGGCGTGCAGTCCACCGGACATTGCGGCTCGGTGCCTGCTGAGACGACCCCGGCTGAACGAATATAGACCGAATCTTTGATTTCCCCCGACGGCATATCGAGCAAGGCGACCAGATCACAGGACGGAAAGGTCACCAAAGCCGG
>PMLB01000382.1 GCA_003158735.1 Myxococcales bacterium
GGCAAACCGTTCGGTGCTCTAGCGGCCTCAGCGAAACCAGCGTCGCAGACGATTGCCGAGTCCGGCTACCGGCTCCAGTTTGGCAGGTGCGCGGGTGATGCGTACCATGGCTGCCGTCACGTTATCGAATGCGCCGATGCTGTTGGCTGCATCGATGAGCGCGCGACAACCGCTCGCCGCATCCAGATTCTCCACCACTCGCGGAAACTCAGATTCGTCCAGCGAGTTATACAGGCCATCGCTGCACACGATGAGAACGTCATCCTGCACCAGTTCGCGCGTGATGCGGTCTACGCCCACGATGAGTTCGCGCCCCACGCTCCGGGTGAGGACGCAGCGGTCAGGATGGTTGCGCAGGCGTTCCTTGCTCATCAGCCCCAGACTGGCACTGGCGCGCTCGGCGGCTACCGTGTGGTCCTTGGTCAACTGCAGAATCTGTCCTTCGCGGATGAGGTACAGTCGGCTGTCGCCCACGTGCGCGGCCAGGGCCTCGCCTCGATCAAGCACGAGCGCGGTCAGCGTGGTGCACATGGTGCGTAGCTGCGGCACGACCACGGCCGTATCGTAGATCTCGATGTTGGCCTGCTGGACTGCGCGCACCAGCCGTTTCATCGTGGCCACGCCCGGCCCTTGTTCTTTGAAGAACCGCACCACTACTTCTGTGGCACGCTGGCTGGCGACCTCGCCACCTTCGTAGCTAGACACACCGTCGGCCACCGCAACCAGGCCGCATTGGTCGCTTTCGCGATGGGTGACACAGGCGTCTTCGTTGTCGTTGCGTTCAGTTCCCGGATGGCTGACGGCCGCCATGTCGAAGGCAAAAGCGGCGGCCACTGACGGCGATGCGGCGTTTGCAGGAGGCATATGTGCTTCCTCTCTCGGAACACCAAGGTCTTCGTCTTTAGCGACTGACATTCAAGCCTCAAAATTCACGCTTCCACCCAAAGCGTGCGCCGCCCCACGGGAAAAGAGCGACGCACGCACCCCACTCCCCCTATGCTGGCACGCGATCCGCCACCGACCCCGGCTTTTCCACCATCACCGCGCGTGCCTTGGCCTTGCTGTTGCGCAGGAAGTACACCGCCCCGTACACGCCCCACACTGCGCATGCACCAAGGGCGATATACGGCTCCTTCACGCTCATGCCCGCCACCATGAACGGCCCCACCAGGTAGAACAGCATGCAGAGCAAGTTGGCAACCAGGCCGAACAGCGGAATGAACAGGTGCTTGAATCCGTTGAACGACTTGTGCTCGCGGAACGCCACCATGGCCACGAGACAGGTCATCATGTACAGCAGGAAGGTGCCGAAGTTGCTGACCAAGGTCACGATGACCAGCGAGTTGGGCAGCTTGGCGTAGGTCTCCGGGCTGAACACGCCGAAGCCGTACCAGAGGTTCTGGAACTTGGGCTCCAATGCCGACGGGGTGGTGCCACCAAGGTACAGCGACACCGTGATGATGCCAATGACCGCAGATATCGCAGCCAGGATCCAGATCGAGCGATACGGCGTCAGGGTCTTGCCATGCAACATGCCAAAGTGTGCCGGCATTTCCTCGTCGCGGCCCATGGCGTAGGTCACGCGCGCCCCGGTGCTCAGGCAGGACAGGGTTGTGCCAATGAGAGCCAGGAACACAGTGAGAGCCTGCACCAGCATGAAGGCGCGGCCCGCTTGATAGCTGCCAAAGAGCCAGGTGCCCACTATGACCATCATGTCGCCCAGTGGAGCGCCCGAGCCGGCCGCATTGGTCATGGTGTAGCCCTGATTGAGAAAGTAATTGGCTGCGAAATACTCAATCAGGTAACAGAAGATCCCCTGAATCCCCAGCGACAGCAGCACCGCCCGTGGAATATCTCGCTTGGCGTTGCGTGCCTCCTCGCCCATNNGGCACGGAGGAAGCCCTCTCGTGGAACTTGAAGTGCGGGGTCAGATCAGCCGGGTGGTCGGCATCCACAGGCTCCATTTTCATAGCCTCGCTGGTGGCATAGGTGATGGTGAAGGGTACCGGCTTGCCATCCTTCATTTCGGGAACGGGCATGCCGTCATCATCCATCTTGGGCGCCGTGACCGGCTGACCGGCGGGGTCCAATTTGGGCTTGCCATTCTCCAGCACCGGCTCCTGCATGACGTTGTAGTCGACCGGGATGCCATTCACGAGCTGGAAGGCTCGCGATCCCTCGCCGTGGTGAACCCGGTACGAGATGGCCATGACTGAGAACACCAGCAATGCGGTAATCTGCACGATGTTGATGAGCACATTCACGCCGGTGGTGCCGGTCACGCCTCGGAACGCGATGTAGGCCACGCCAAAGGCAAAGCCCACACAGAAGAGGACCATGAAGAGGGGACTGTTGATCGACCCACTGAAGGTATTGGGGAAGAACTGATTGAGCAGATAGCCGCTGAGAATCGCCGTCACGCCCACCATACAACCCGGATACACCCAGTAGTAGAGGTGGCTCGCCCATCCGGTCATGAACTTGGCAATGCGGGCGAAGCGATAGGCCTTGGTGTGGTTGAGGAAGGCCTGCTCGGCGAAGAAGTACGACGACCCGGCGCCGGGATAGAGCTTGGACAATTCAGCGTAGCTGATGGCCGTGGCAAAGCACAGAAGCAAGGCCGCCACGATGCCGAACCACATCGACGAGCCCGCCAGGGGCGCGCCGTATAGGGACTGCATCTGATAGGTAAGCCACAAGAATGCGCCCGGCGCAATCAGCGCCATGGCATTTACGGTCAGGCCCGTCAGACCCAGTGTGGGTCGAACAGAGCCTTTCCCAGCACTGCCGTTGCCTGTTGCCGATGTTGGTTCCATGTTCTGTTCCTTCTTTGCTGTTGCGAACTATCACCGACGCATTTTGCGTTTGCGATCCTTCGCCGTTGCTATGGAACAACTATACTCACAGTCGGTTAACAACGTATTTCACTGCGGCCAATTTGCCGTAACACTGTGGACGAGATTTGCGCGCGCTCGACAGTCGCTATCTGGCCGAGATCAGGCCGGTCGAAACCGTCGAGCCCCAGGCCGGTCATGCGGCCGAAACAATCCGGATGCACGACGGAAGGAAGCGTCTCGGTCGACGCGGACGCGTGCTGCTCGTCCGGATGCCGGTGCCTCGCCGCCCCGGGCTCGGCTTCACGGACAAGTTGCGCCGTTGTCACCGGTCCGTCACACGAGCTGGGCATGCTGCGGGCAAGGAGATTGCGATGCAGAAACCACAAGCTCAAAGCACAGGGATCCAAAGGCGTAGCATAGGCATCTTGGGTGGAATTGCTCAGGGATTGGCCGTCGCCATAGCGCTGCTGGCGCCTCTTGCGGCTACCGCCGGTGAGATCACGGTCAAGGGCTCGGACACTATGGTGATCCTGGGCCAGCGCTGGGCCGAGGAGTACATGCGCGTCCACCCGAGCGCGACCATCCAGGTGACTGGCGGTGGCTCAGGCACGGGAATCAGCGCGCTCATCAACGGCACCACCGACGTGTGCCAGGCTTCGCGACCGATGAGCGCCGCCGAGAAGGAAAAGCTGCGGGATCGCTACGCCACTGTGGGCGTGGAGATCCCAGTGGCGCGCGACGGACTCTCCGTCTACGTGAACGCGAGCAACCCGCTGGGCGAGATCACCATGGATCAGCTCAAGCTGATCTTCACCGGCAAGGTGACCAACTGGAAAGAGCTGGGCGGCCCGGACGCGAAGATCGTGGTGTATTCGCGCGAAAACAGCTCGGGCACCTACGTGTTCTTCAAGGAGCACGTGCTCAAGAATGCCGACTACACCGTGCGCGCGCAGAGCATGCCGGGTACCGCGGCGGTGGTGAATGCGGTGGCCAAGGAGAAGTTCGGCATCGGCTACGGCGGCGCGGCCTACGCCAAGGGCATCAAGCTGCTCAAGGTGAAGAAGGACAGCGACAGCGCGGCCATGCCCCCGGACGAGGCGCATGTCAAGGACGGGAGCTACCCGCTGAGCCGGCCGCTCTTCTTCTATTTGCGCAACAAGCCGGTCGGGGACGTGGGCGCGTTCGTCGACTGGGTGCTGTCAGCCTCGGGCCAGGCCATCGTGACCAAGGTTGGCTACTACCCCTTGAAGTAGCCGGTTGTCACACGACTGTCACAATCCGGTCACGCAGGCGTTTCGCGGCGCTGCTCCACTTTGACTAGATATGGCGAGCATGAGCGAGCAGCCGTCGAAACCTCAGCCCGGCCGAGTCATACCGGTCGGGCTGGCGCCGTCGCCGCGCCAGACCCTGCCACGCCTGGGACCGCCGCCACTCCAGCCGACTGAGCGGAAGGGCCATGGGCAGGCCGAGCGACCTCGGCTGGCCAGCTGGCGACCGAAATTCCACGCGCTGGCCGAGGCAGCGATTCGGGTTCTCGCCTTCAGCTCCATCGCTGCGGTTGTCCTGATCTTCGTCTTCATCGGCAAAGAGGCGTGGCCGCTCTTTCACGACTCTGCGATTTGGAAAGAGGTCACGCTGGCGAAGATGTGGTTCGCGCGACAGTGGCCCGGGTACGACGCGCCCGAGCATATTTGGCAGCCGGTCTCCGAGGTTCCCAAGTACGCGGTTTGGCCCCTGGTGGTCGGGACCCTGAAAGTGACGTTGGTCGCCATGCTGGTGGCCGTGCCCTTGGGCGTGGGCTCGGCCCTCTTCGTGTCGCAGTACGCGGGCCGCCGACTGCGCGAGATCATCAAGCCGACAGTCGAGTTGCTCGCGGGCATTCCCTCGGTGGTCCTGGGCTTCTTTGCCCTCATGGTGATGGCCACTTGGCTGCAGCAGGCCCTTGGTCTCGAGTCCCGTCTCAACGCGCTGGTGGCCGGCGTGGCGCTGTCATTCGCCATCATCCCTGTGGTCTTCACCGTGAGCGAGGAGGCCTTTGGTGCGGTTCCGCGCAGCTACGTCGAGGCTTCCACCGCCTTGGGTGCGGCCCGCTGGCAAACCATCGTTCGGGTGGTGATTCCGGCCGCCGGGCCAGGCGTAGCGGCTGGCATTGCGCTGGGGCTCGGGCGCGCGGTCGGGGAAACCATGATCGTGCTCATGGCATCGGGCAACGCTGCCATTCTGTCGGCCAGCCCGGCGGATTCGGTGCGCACGGTTTCCGCCACTATCGCGGCCGAGTTGGCTGAGGTGGTATTCGGCGGCGCGCACTACACGGTGCTCTTCTTCCTGGGCGCGTTGCTCTTCGCGTTCACTCTCGCCACTAATCTGCTGGGCGAATTCGCCATCGGCCGCATGCGACGGCGTCTGGGGGGTGTGGCGTGAAGGGGCGCGCCCGCACTCGGAGCAGCCGCCGATTCGGCGATGTCGCCTTGTCGTTGGGTACTGGCCTAGCCGCTGCGTTGGTGTTGTTGATCGTCGTCGTAATTCTGGGCGACGTCATCTACAACGGCGCCCCTCATATGACGCTGACCTTTCTGACTCAGGCGCCGCGCGATGGGATGACGGCGGGTGGAATCTTTCCCGCCATCTTCGGCACTGTGGCGTTGGTCGTGTTGATGACCCTTGCTGTCTTGCCGGCCGGTGTGGCCACTGCCATCTATCTCTCGGAATACGCCAATCCTGGGTCGCGCCTGACCCGCCTGGTGCGCGTCGCAGTCAACAACCTGGCAGGGGTTCCGTCGATTGTGTTCGGCCTGTTTGGCTTGGGCTTCTTTGTTCAGTTCGTGGGCGCCGGGATCGACCGCGCCTTGTATGGCGGCCAGCGCGTGTTCGGGCAGCCAGCTCTGATCTGGGCCGCGCTGACCATGGCGGTGCTGACCCTGCCGGTGGTCATTGTGGCCACTGAGGAAGCATTGGCGGCCGTCCCGCGCGAGTTGCGCCTCGCGTCCGCGGCCCTAGGGGCCAGTCGCTTGCAAACCATTGCCCGCGTGGTGTTGCCGCAGGCCTTGCCGGGGATCTTGACTGGCGCCATCTTAGCCATCAGCCGCGGCGCTGGCGAAGTCGCGCCCATTCTTTTCACCGGCGTGGCCTACTTCCTGCCGAAACTGCCGAGAAGCCTGCACGACCAATTCATGCAGCTTGGCTATCACGTCTATGTTCTGTCCACGCAGTCGCCCGATGTGGATGCCACGCGGCCCATCCTGTACGCCACTGTGTTGGTTTTGTTGCTCTTGACCTTCGCGCTCAACGCCACGGCCGTGGTGGTGCGTTCGCACATGCGTCGGCGTTTCGCCGGAGCCTCCTCATGAATGGCGATGCCAACACCGACGCGGCGAAGATCAGTCTGTCAGTGTGCGACCTGGTGGTGTGCTACGGCGACAAGCGTGCCCTTGGTCCGGTGAGCATGGAGATCGCCGAGAAGCACGTCACCGCGTTGATCGGTCCTTCGGGTTGTGGCAAGTCGACCTTCTTGCGCTCGCTCAATCGGATGAACGATCTGGTGCTGGGCTGCCGCGTGGAGGGCGACGTGCGGCTGGACGGCCAACCCATCTATGGCCCGGGCGTGGACCCAGTGGAGGTGCGGCGGCGCGTGGGCATGGTCTTTCAGAAATCGAACCCATTTCCCAAGACCATTTTCGACAACGTGGCCTACGGTTTGCGCATTGGCGGCATGAGGGACCGCGCCGAGATCGCGGGCCGGGTGGAACATGCGCTGGGCCGGGCCGCCCTGTGGAACGAGGTCAAGGATCGCATGGGGGAAAGCGCAATGGGACTGTCGGGCGGCCAACAGCAACGACTGTGCATTGCCCGCGCTTTGGCCGTGGAGCCGGAGGTTCTGCTCATGGATGAGCCCGCCTCGGCGCTTGACCCCATTGCCACCGCGCACATTGAGGAGCTGATTCACGAACTGGCGCGCGATTACACTGTGGTCATTGTGACCCACAACATGCAGCAGGCTGCCCGCGTGTCCGACTACACGGCATTCTTCTACATGGGCGATATGGTGGAATTCGCTAGCACCGACACAATCTTCACTCACCCCAGCCAGCCTCGCACCGAGGACTACGTCACGGGCCGCTTCGGCTAGGAGGGGTCATGCGCGCACGCGAGCACACAGACCAGGAATTCGAACAGGAACTG
>PMLB01000023.1 GCA_003158735.1 Myxococcales bacterium
TACCTGAACAGTCCTTCCCTAGGTCTGAACAACACGTACCTCGGTCAGGTGAACCTGACCCCGCTCCCCGTCGGGCAGTGGAGCACTCTGACCTTCACTCCTTCGTCCAGCGTGCTCACCAAACTGCGCGGAACCTACACAGATCTGCGCGTAACGATTGTCGTGAACGCGCCGTACAATGCAACGCAACCGTACCTGCTGGACAATCTTCGCCTTTCCGACAGCACCCTGGCCTTGATAACCGTGGTGGATGGCGGCGGACACCCAATCTCTGGTCTAACGGTAACGGCGTACAACGGCTCGACCCCGACCAGCAACACTGGTGTCACGGACAGCACGGGCCTGGCCAAGGTCTGGGTGCCACCGGGAAGCTATCGGTTTGGGGTCACGGAAGCGGGTGTCACGACCTATAGCAGCGTGGCCAATCTGTGCCAGGTGCCAGGCATCTGCGTTGCTGCGACGATTATCGCCAAGTGCCACAGTGTCGTTTGCGCGGCCAAGGACCAATGCCACAGCGTTGGCACCTGTGATCCGGGCGCGGGGTTGTGCAGCAACCCGAACAAGGCGTACGGGACGGCGTGTAGTGACGGCAACGCCTGCACCAAGAACGACGTGTGCACGGCGGGAGTGTGCGGCGGGACGCCGTACACCTGCAATGATGGGCTGGCCTGCACGGCCGACAGCTGCAACGGCGATGGAACCTGCACCTTCAGCGTGACGGCGGAAGACTGTCTTATCGGCGGCGCGTGTTACGCCGGCGGGGCCGGGAGCTCCACCAACCAGTGCCAGCAGTGTACGCCCACGACCAGCCAGACGGCCTGGAGTGCGAAGACCAACGGGACGGCGTGCAACGACGGCAACGCCTGCACCAAGAACGACGTGTGCACGGCCGGGACGTGCGGTGGGACGGCGTACACCTGCAATGATGGGCTGTCTTGCACCGTAGATACCTGCAACGGCGACGGAACCTGCAGCTTTGCACTGTCACCAGGAAACTGTCTGATCAGCGGGGTCTGCTACGCCGCCGGGGCGATCAGTCCGGTGAACCAGTGCCAGCAGTGCACGCCCATCTCAAGCCAGACCGGCTGGACTCCTAGGACTGACGGGACCGGGTGCAACGACGGAAATGCTTGCACCGGCAACGACAAGTGTACGGCGGGCACCTGCGGCGGCACGGCGTATAGCTGCGACGACGGACTTGCCTGCACCGCTGACGTCTGCAATGGCGACGGAACCTGCACCCACACGACCGCCGCCGGAAACTGTCTGATAGGCGGGACGTGCTATGCGGCCGGGGCCGGGAGCCCGATCAACCAGTGCCAGCAGTGCACGCCCGCGACTAGCCAGACAGCTTGGAGTGCGAAGACCAACGGGACGAGTTGCAACGACGGCAACGCTTGCACGCAGACCGACACTTGCTCGGCCGGAACCTGCACGGGAAGCAATCCTGTGCGGTGCACAGCCAGCGATCAGTGCCACGACGTAGGGAGCTGTGATCCTGCGACGGGAGCGTGCTCGAACCCCGCAAGAGTCGATGGGACCAACTGCAACGACGGCAACGCTTGCACGCAGACAGATGCGTGCTTGGCAGGAGCTTGCGCAGGCGGAAACCCTGTGCAATGCACGGCAAGCGACCAATGCCATTCTGTCGGCACATGCGACCCTGCCACCGGGACCTGCTCGAACCCGGCCAAGGTCGACGGGACGAGTTGCAACGATGGCAACGCTTGCACGCAGACAGATGCATGCGTGGCAGGAGCCTGCGCAGGCGGAAACCCTGTGCAATGCACGGCCAGCGACCAATGCCATTCTGTCGGCACGTGCGACCCTGCCACCGGGACCTGCTCGAACCCGGCCAAGCCAGCCGGTGCGGCTTGTGATGACGGTTTGTTCTGCAATGGCCCGGACACCTGCGACACCGCCGGTGCATGCAGCGTGCATTCCGGACCCGCGTGTACCAAAACGCCCTGCGACGAAACAACCCGTTCCTGCCTGGGAACCGGCAACATTGGGCCTGCCGGGGGGCAGATCGCCTATCCTGATGGGGCGTCTGCGGATTTCCCCGCGCAAGCCGTGACGGCGACAACCGCCATTTCGATCAGCGTATCCCAGTCGGGCTATCCAGCCCTTCCCGCAGGTGCAGTTCTGCAAGGCAGCGTCTGGGAGTTTGAACCGCATGGTGCCACTTTCGCTGCGGCCGTCACCATCCGAATCCCCTTCACTGCCGGCGTCGCGCAACCCATGCTCTACACGGCCGAGCCCGGAGGAACCTGGCAGTTAGTTCCTGGTGCGACAGTGGATGGCAACACGCTGCAAGCCAGCGTGACTGCCTTCTCCTACATGGCGCCTTTGACCATGACCGGCGGCACGACACCGCCCGGGGCATGCATCTCCCTGAGCGCAGCCAGCTTTGCTGCCAGTGCAGATTTTGCGACCCTTTCCGGCGGCCTCTGGAGTCCGATGGGCGTCGCCGTCGGGGATATCAACGGCGATGGCAAGCCTGATTTGGCGGTGGTTGAGAATCAGTATCAGTCGGCTAGCAAGGTCGCCGTTTTCCTCAATACCACGAACCCGGCGAATGGCGTGCCAGCCTTCGCCGCCAGGGTGGACTACGACAGTGGAATCGATTCACGAACCGACGTGGCGCTCGGGGATCTCGACGGTGACGGCAAGCTCGACATCGTGGTGGGAAATGAGGATGGCAGTTTCTCTGCGCTGGTCAACCTGACCGCCAGCGGCGCTGCCACGCCGAGCTTTGCCGCCAAGGCTGTGTTTCCTGGGAAGGCATCGGGCAATCGCTCGGTGGCCGTGGCGGACGTCAACCGCGACAGCAAGCTCGATGTGGTGGGGCTGAGCCGCAACAACAATATGACTCAGATCTGGCTAAACACTACGGCAGCCGGCTCGGGCATTCTTAGCTTCTCGACCGCACAGACGGCCTATTCGGGTGGCGGACAACCCCAGAGTGTGGCCGTGGCCGACCTAAACCTAGATGGAAAAACGGACATCGTGATCTCCAACGCCAACCCGCTGGATGCACAGGGCTCGTTCGCGGCTCTTGTCAACCTAACGACGTCCGGATCGACGTCGCCTTCCTTCCAGATGTCAGCCTTCACGGCCGGCAATCTTCCCGCGCGGGTCGCCGTGGC
>PMLB01000158.1 GCA_003158735.1 Myxococcales bacterium
GAAATTCTGACTGGAGGCACTAGCTCCGCTTCAAGAATTCCATGCGGTCTGGTGCGTAACCTTTTCAGACGCCCTCTCACACGCAAGGCGTATGCAAAACAGGCCGAGCTCGCCGGACGGAGTCAACGCTGCCCTTTCCATGGGCCAAGACCATTCTGGTCAGCAGCAGGCCCATGGCAATCCACAGTCCGCTGCGCAAGCGGCGCAGCAGCACCAGCGCCATGGCCGAGGGAGCATCCACCCCCAGCGCGGTACAAGCGGCAAAAACCGCCGCCTCGACCGCGCCCATCTGACCAGGGATGGCAGCGCCCACCACCGACGCGAGCACGGACGCGGCCCCCAGCCAGGGCGCCAGCGTCGGGCTGAAACCCAACAACGCCAGCAGCAGCGCCATCTCGGCCACGATCCACAGCTTGCCCGCCAGATGCAACAGCACGCTGCCTAGCACTAGCCGCGGCCGCGAAAGCAACGCTGTTCGCGCGACATCCAGCAGGCGAACGAATCGGGCCAGGCGACCGGAGCCGACGCCCCACCGGCGCAAAGGCGCGACGAGAATGAAGAGCACGGCGAGCAGCACGACAGCGAAGCTGGTCGCGCCTGCCCAGGCGCAGGTGTGCGCGCTCACCAGCGAAGTGGAGGCCCAGGGAAGGAACGCAGCGCTGGCCAGCACCAGCGCTGTGGCCGCGATGTTGGTTCCGTTGTCGAGTGCCAGCGCAACAAGGGTGCTGCTTCTCAGCCCCGGACGAAACACCAGCGCCTTGAGCGGCTCGCCGGCCACGCCAGCCCCCAGCTCGTCACCGGCTTGCGACGCCACGTAGGCCGCCAAGGCCATCGCCGGTCGTGGACGGATCGACTTGGGCAGCAGCACGAGCCAGCCGCAACAGTGCAGGACCATTCCGACCACAGGCGCGACCAGAACCCAGGCGAAATTCGGACCGACCCGTTCAATGCTGCGCAAGACCGATTCCGCGCCAACCCGCCGGAGCAAGACCGCCAGGGCCGCCATGCCTACCAGCAGCAAAGCCCCGCTGAGCCACCCCGTGCCGCGCGATCTTGTGCCGGAAGATTTCGTGGATGAGCGCATGATGATCTGCATTCTGCAAACGCGGGACCAGCGCCCATGACGTGGCCGGATGCCGATCAGCGCACTGCGGGTGTTGAGGAGCTGACAGACTTGCGCTGCGCCTGGCCGATTCTCAACACCAGCGGGACTGCTACTTCAGTCCCAGCACGTCGCGCATGTCGTACAGACCCGACGCGCGGCCGTGCAGCCAGAGCGCTGCGCGGACAGCGCCGCGGGCAAGGACTTCGCGCGAGGAAGCCCGGTGGGTGATCTCGATGCGCTCGCCTTGCCCGAGGAAGAACACGGTGTGATCGCCGACCACGTCGCCACCGCGCAAGGTCTGGATGCCGATCTCGTCGGTGGTGCGCGGCCCGATGTCGCCGTGCCGTTCGTAACGCGCGCTCTTGCCGAGATCGCGGCCGGTGGCCTCGGCCACCGCCTCGGCCAGACGCAAGGCCGTGCCCGAAGGCGCGTCGCGCTTGGCCCGGTGGTGCGTTTCCACGATTTCAACGTCGTAGGCAGCACCCAAAGCGCGAGCCGCGTCTGCCACCAAGCGCAGCATCACGTTCACGCCCACTGACATGTTGGGCGCCAGCACGATGGGGACTTTCTTCGCTGCCAAGGCAATCGCGTCTTTGTCCTGGGCTGAAAGCCCGGTGGTGCCGATCACGATGGCCGCACCCGCCTGGGCCGCGGCGTGGGCATTGGCCACGGCCGCGCCAGGCGCTGAAAAATCGATCCACACGTCGGCCGCTCCCCGGCCGGGCCGGTCCGCTTGCACGCGCACTCCGCTTTCGGGCAATCCTGCCAGGCGGCTGGCGTCGGCGCCCATGGCGGGAAAATCCGGGCGCTCCACTGCAACCACAAAAGCAGCGGTCGGATTTTCGACCATCGCGCGCACGATGGCGCCACCCATCTTGCCCGCGGCCCCTAATACGGCGATGCGTACAGCCTCGGCCATGGCGTTCCCGTCAGATAAGTTTGAGGTCAGCGAGAATCTTGCGCACCTTCTCGCGATTGGCCCCAGCCAATGGATAGAGCGGTGCGCGGATCTCGTCGGTGATCTTGCCCATCATGGCCAGCGCGGCTTTGACCGGAATGGGATTGGCCTCGATGAACAGTCCCTCGGACAGCGGGAACACGCGGTAGTGCAATTCGCGCGCCTTGTTCCAGTTGCCCGCGACCGCCGCGTCCCACATGGCCGCCATCTCGGCGGGCGCCACGTTGGACACAACCGAAATACAGCCGTGCGCGCCCAGGGCGTACAGAGGAAAGGCAGTCGCGTCGTCGCCCGACAGGACCACCATGCGGTCGCCCACGCGCGAGATGATCTGCGCCGCCCGCTGCGCCGAACCTGTGGCCTCCTTGATGCCCACCACCAGTGGCACCTCGCACAGCCGCGCCATGGTTTCGGGCAAAAGGTCGCAAGCCGTGCGCCCGGGCACGTTGTACACCACCATGGGCAGCGGCACCGCATCGGCGATGGCCTTGAAGTGACGGAAAAGTCCGTCCTGGGTCGGCCGGTTGTAGTAGGGCGTGACCTGCAAGGTGCCGTCCGCACCCACCGCGCGCGCCTCGCGCGTCAGCTCGATGGCCTCGCGGGTGGCATTGGCGCCTGTCCCGGCAATCACGGGCACGCGCTTGCGGGTTTCTTCGACGACGATCTTGATGATGCGGATGTGCTCCTCGACCGTGACCGTGGGCGATTCGCCGGTGGTTCCCACCGGAACGAATCCGTCGACGCCCGCGCGAATCTGCTCGTCGACCAGGCGGCGCAAGGCCTCCTCGTCGATCGCGTCGCCGCGAAACGGCGTGACCAGTGCTGTGATGACTCCCTTGAACATAGGCGGGAACCTAGCACGTCTCGGCCCCGCGGGTCAGCCGGGTCGGGGAATTCTGGGCCGCAGGGCAGGCCGGCTCGCGGCTAGCGGGCCGCGTGTGCGTGAGGGTGAGCGAGTTCGTGTGCGCTACGCGGAAGGCGGGATGCGGGCCGCGGACCGCTCACAGCAGACCGCTGCACCCTGTTCGCTCACGCTCACGCGAGCCGCCAGCCGCGAGCCGCGACCCGGCCTATCCCACGGTCCCGAGTTTCCTATTGCTACTCGCCCGTCGCGTCGGTTGTCCGCACCTGCGCTCCTGCCCCGACGGGCTGGGAAGTGTCGACGATGACGGCGTCGCCGGCATCCAGACCCTGGGTGATGACAGCGTCGGCAGCGGTTCGATCCGCCACCGCCACGCTGCGCACCTCGGCCCGACCCCTGGGCGCCGCCAGCAAGACGCGGTCGCCTTCACCGGTGCGCGATAGGGCCGAGGCCGGCAGCAGGAATGCGTCGGCAAAACGCGCGCGCAGCAGACGCACCATTTGACCGGCCGCTGTCGCTGCTTCGGGCGGCAGCTCGATCACCACGTGGGTTTCGTCGCCACTCTCGACGGCCAGGCTGCACGCCACTGGTCGCCCGTCAATTTCGGCCCCGCAGATGCCTTGCTTGCGAGCCCGCGCGGCCAGCGGGCGTGGCAGCTCGAAACTGGCGCGCCAACCCGCCGACTGCATGCGCACCGCGGGCGCGCCCGCCTGCACAGTCTGACCCAGGGTGGCCAAAGTTGCCTCGACCTGGCCCGGCGCCTGTGCCACCACGGCCACATGGGACAGAGCCTGCTGCGTCTGCTCCGCCAGTCCAGCTCTGAACTCGACCTGAGCCCGGATCGCAGCGATCCGCTTGTCGTTGCCGGTGTCCTGCGCGCCCTTCGCCAGTTGCTGATAGTAGGCGAGCCGATCTTGCTGCTTGGCCAGATCGGCCAGCACCCAGCGGGCCGCATCGGTCGCGGCCACCACATCGCCGGCCCGCAGCACGGTTTCCGGAGAGGCGAGGCGAATCACCTTCCCGCCCGCCGGGAAACTCAGCACCTGGCGAGGCAGGGCATCCACCGGCGTGCTGACGTCGAACCAGCGCAAGACGGCCATGGGTTTGGCTATGAGGACGCGCACGCGCACGGCAGCGGGTGGGTGCGGTCGCAGCGCCAGAGGCACCGCGAGCACACCAACGACCACGGCTGTCAGGGTGCCGAGCAGAGCATAGAAAATCCACGGCCCCCCGCGCACCTGCGCGGGCCGCAAGGACAACGGCGTGACCAGGGGACTGGGAGTGGGAATCGGCGGCGGAGTCACGATGCGACGAGGCCCGGGCGTCGCCATGCGAGCCTCGATCTGGACAGCGCGTGTCTGGCTGGTGATTTCCGCGGCCTCGCCGTCGGACATGCGGCTTGCGGGCCGTGGCTCTGGCGTGGACAACGGCGTTTCCACAACCGCCGCAGGCTGCGTCTCGAGAGCAACCGGCGACGGCGTACTGACTGGTGGTGCAGGCGAATCCTTCGGTGCAGGCGTTGCATCCGCGGCTGGCAGCTGCGGCGAAGGCCCGTCGGGCTGCGCTGTGGTCACCACGACTGCGGGTGTCTCGGCCTCTGCCAGCGCGTCGAGAGACGGCGTGTCTTTGGGCGCCGCTTCTGCCTGGGACGGCTCGACTGCTGGCTCCGCCGCTGCCGGGAACGATTCCGCTGCCAGTGGCGCCGGCGTTTCGTCTCCAGCAGGCGCGGATTGCGACGGGACCAGCAGGGGCGTATCGGCCAGCACGGGTTGTGGTGGGACCGGCAGAGGCGTCTCGGCCCACTCGTCGGCCTTGGCCACTGCCGGCGTCTTTTCTGGCGCGACCCTTGGCGTCCTCGCCTTTTCCGACTCAAGGAATCCAAGCTGATCGAGACGTGCGGCGAACGCTGTGAGTTGCTCGGCCGTGAGCTCCAGCCCGGTCGAGAGCCTCACCCAGGGAATGACCTTGGCCAGAGGCCGGCCATCGAACGCAAGAGCGACCGAGTACTCGTAGTCGAAGAGACGGAAGCTCGACCCCCGCTTGGGATCGTGGACGTCGACGCACTTGACGCCATCTTCTCGCAAGATGGTCGAAACCAGATCGCGCCGCAGGCGCGGCCCGTCAAACACCATGCGTGCATCTTTACCCGCGGATCGTCTCGGCGCCAACTGTCATGAAGCCAACAGCTCGTCGTAGACTCGCAGCAGCCGGTCCGCGATGCCGGTCCAATCGTAGTCCCTTTCCACCAGGGCTCGCGCCTCCAGGGTCAGGCGCGCGGCGAGCGCGCGGTCGGTCAGCAGACGCGCGACCGCTGCGGCGAAACTTTCGGCGTCATCGGCGACAAGCATGTGCTTGCCGTCCTCGACTGCGAGACCTTCGCAGCCCAGCTCCGTGGAAACCACCGGCCGTCCCAGCGCCATGGCTTCGAGAATCTTGAGGCGGGTTCCACCGCCGGCGCGCAAAGGCACAACGGCGACATGCGCATTTTGGTAGTAGGGAAGCGGACAAGGGACGCGGCCGACCAAGTCTATATCGTCGCGCCCGCACAACTCTCCCAGCACACCGGGCGCCCCATCACCCACCACGGTCAGACGGGCTTCCGGGATGCGCGCACGCAGGGCCGGCAAGATGTGGTGCGCGAGAAAGCGAACCGCGTCGACGTTGGGCGGGTAGCGCAGGTGGCCCACGAAGATCAACCGCTTGCCGGCTGCGGCCTCGGGCAGCGGGCGCAAGGCCGCGGTATCCACGCCGTTGGGGATCAGCGACACCGCGGTGCCAGCAGCCACCGCACGCAAGCGCTGGGCCTCGATTTCGGAAACCACCAGACACCGGTCGAAACGCGGCGCATGTCGGGCCTCCCAACCGCGCATGAGGATCGCCTTGACCAGCAAGCCCAGCTTCGCCACCGCACCCGATTGCATGTGCAGCATGGAGCGGTACTGCGTCTCGCAGAAGTTGTGGAACGAGAGGATCGTCCGACAGCGCGAGCCCTCGGGAACCGCCTCGCGGAAGTGCGCCAAGAAGGAATGCTCGATCTGAAGAATGTGGACACTGCCGGTGCTGACCAGGTCGCGCAGCTTGGTCTCCAGGGAGCGCGAGGAGTAGGGCCAGGTGACAAGCGGCCGCCCCCGCAGCAGGTGTCCCAGAAAATCGCGTGCGCGCTCGACCTCGGAGCCGGCACGCATGACCGCCCACTCGACCCGCTCGCAAAATGGCGCCAGCTTGGCCACATGCCGGGCTTCATCAGCCGATTCGAGCACGGCAAAGAGCAAGACGCGGTATCGAGCAGCCACCTGACGAATGAGATTGAAGTAGCGGATGGCATCCCCACGATCCGTGGGCCAGGGCAGGCCATAGGTCAACCACAGAACTGTCTTGCGCTCATCCTGACCTTTTCCGTCTCTGGCCATGTCCATTCCCAGCTCTGCCTGGGAGCCCTTTCGGCCCTCGTGTGTGACGGACGGCGAGGCGCAGCTCAAGCCCAAAGGCCGCTGCGCTGGCGGCGCACCCGCCGGCAATAATCGCGCAGCATGCGCTGGTGCAAGGACGCCATGGCCGTGAAACGAACGCCCATGCCGTAGAAGTAGTCATCCATGGTGTCGCGGCAGGTTTCGCCGGCGGCCCAGATGGTTTCAGGCATGCCGGGCAGCTTGAATTCCAAGCCCACCGGCGTGCGCGGCGGATTCGGATCCTGCAACAAGGTGTTGAGGAATACCCCGCGCTCGCTGATGTCGACGGCAAGTCCGCGCTGGGGCCGATCCAGAACGTACGCGCAAAGAAGTGTCTCCAGAGGCAGACGATCATCGAATCGACGGTCCAGGTTCATGGCGACCTCTCCTTTCGAGATGGTAGGCAAAGTGGGTTTATGTAGGATA
>PMLB01000029.1 GCA_003158735.1 Myxococcales bacterium
CCCGTGGCTTGGACGGAGAATTGACATTCACGGCGCCAGATGGCTGCGCGCTGCAGGCCGAGCCGCCGCAGCATATTGCCGAAGATGTCCTCGAGTCACTGCACGAGTGGGCAGCCGACCGCGGGCTCGACCTTGGGCCGGATAGCAACTTGCCCCTCTGGGATGGCACGCGGCCCGACTACGACTGGGCCGTGGGCGCTCTGCTGAGGGCGGGCTGAACCTTGGGCCGGACGGCCCACTAGGGCGACCGCCCGTAGAGGCGACCTGCGGTTGCCCGTCCGTCGCCGCTACGCCAGAGCTTCCGCCAAATGCGACTGGAGGCTCCAGGTGCTCGTCCAGGGCCAGCTAGAAATACGCCGAGATGCCCCAGTTCAGACCGAACTTCGTGAAGTAGGTATCGCCGCTTCCTCCGTTGGAGGAACTCACCCACACCTTGTCGTAGCGAAAGCTCGGGCTCAGGCGCAAGGCCCAGGAATCAGCCAGGAATACCTCGACTCCGACGTCGGCCCCTGGCCCAAGCACGTCTAGCGCACCGCTTACCGCTGTGCCGAACATGGTGTTCACTCCACTCAGGTTCAGGTGCTGATACTCGAGGGTTGGCTCGAAGAAGATCCCTACGCTTCCTCTTTTCGAGTACAGGCGCATGAATGCGCTGAAGCCAGGGCCCTTGATGGTTGGGCCGCTACCCCCTTCGGAGTCGTACACGTACCCAGCAGTGCCACCCACCTCGGCGTAGTCAGTGACGAAGTACCCCCCGCCGACGCTCACTGACACCAGCTTCATGTTGCTCCCATGTTCAGGCGACAGGAACGTGAAGCCCGGGCCATAGACCGAGGAAAGGCCAAGTGAGTTGCCCAGCCGCAATTCGCGAGTGCCTTCCACGGGCATGGACTCGGCTGGCGCGGCCCGAACGCTGCCAAAGAAAGCCACGGACACGACAGCAAGAGACGATGCTAGGTACTTCATAGCGCAAAATTATGCGCTCACTCCGGGCAACACACAATTCCACGCGCCATACGGCGCGCGTTGGCTCTGCGCGATCGTGGTTGTCGCTTTCCGCCGAACTGGGTACGAGCTGATTCAACCGGCCAGTGCTGCCTGCAAGAGAGCGGCGAGCACCATCCCGATTCCTGCCAGGCAGACAAAGAATCCTGCGGCACCCACGCGGAACCAGGGGAGAACTTCCCGGCGGCCTTGCTCGTCGAGCAGGTGGTGACGCGCAACCGGCGACCACATCCACCCGCGCACCTCTGAGCCCACGCGAACCAGAGAGCGGCGCAACGCCAGATGATACGCGATGCCTGCACCACCCCCGCCGACCAGGCCTACCAGCGTAAGAAGGACGCCTATCAAGAGCTGCAAGATCGGCCCTGGCACTGCCAGCAGGTACAGGTAGGTCAGAAGTCCGAGGACAACCAAAGCCTCGATCACAGTTTCAAAGTTACCATGCCCGAAGCCCCTTGCCGACGGGAGCGAGACGGGACAGAACTATCTCTTTCGAGGCTGAAGTTCCATGCCCCAACACAATTCCGAACGCCGACTCGCGAGCGGCAATGAAGCCGTGGCGCAAGCCGCGCTCGACGCCGGCGTGGCGCTTGGCACCGGCTATCCCGGCACGCCGTCGACGGAGATTCTTGAAGCTTTCGACGCCATCGGCGGACGGGCGCAGTGGGCGCCCAATGAAAAGGTGGCGCTGGAAGTCGGCATCGGCGCTGCCTTTGCCGGCGCGCGCGCTCTGGTCACCATGAAGCACGTGGGTCTGAATGTGGCCGCGGACCCGCTTTTCACCGTGGCCTACACCGGCGTGACCGGTGGCCTGGTAATCGTGTCGGCCGACGATCCGGGCATGGCATCCAGCCAGAACGAGCAGNNCCACGCGCGTGTGCCATTCGGCCACGCTGGTGCAGACCAAGGGTCAACTCGCGCCGCCCAGCCCGCCGAACTTCGCACGCGATGTGCCCGGCCGGGTGATGATTCCGGCCTACGCACGACCCGCGCACCATCGCCTGCGCGCCAAGCTGGCAGAAATCGCGGCCTGGAACGAAAACGAAGGCCCGATGCAAGTTATCGACGGCGACCGGGCACTCGGCATCATTACTTCGGGGATCTCGTACCAGCATGTGCGCGAGGCCGCGCCGCGGGCGCGCGTGCTCAAGATCGGCCTTTCCTATCCCCTGCCGGTCGAGGCCATGCGCCGATTCGCTGCCAGCGTGGAGCGCGCCCTGGTCGTGGAAGAAGGCGATCCCTACCTCTATGAAGGCGCGCGCACGGCCGGCATCGCCGTCGAGCAGAAGCCCGAGATGTACCGCTTCGGCGAGCTGAACGTCAGCCGCTTGCGCCGTATCGTGGCTGGCGACGTTTCGCCCGAGCCCGCGCTGCCAGCGGGCAAGCCGCCTGAACTGTGCCCGGGCTGTCCCCATCGCAACGTGTTCGAGGTCCTGCGCGACCTGGACTGCATCGTGGCGGGCGACATCGGCTGCTACACCCTGGGCGTGCTGCCGCCTTTCTCCGCCATGGACACCTGCGTCTGCATGGGCGCGGCCATCGGCGTCGGACTGGGCCTGCGCCACAGTCTTCCGCCCGAGCAAGCGCGCAAGGTGGTCAGCGTGATTGGCGATTCCACCTTCGTACACAGCGGAATCACCGGCCTGGTGGAAATGGTCTACAACCCGCCCGCCACCGGCCACGTGCTGGTCATCCTCGACAATGGCACCACGGCCATGACCGGCATGCAGGAACACCCGGGCACGGGACGCAGGCTTGACCACGAAGCAACCGGACGCGTGGTGTTCGAGGATTTGGCGCGCACCTTGGGCATCAAGAACGTACACATCATCGACCCGGTTGCCGACGAGGAAGCCATCGCGCGCGTGTTGCGCGAGGCCCTGGCGCGCGACGAATTGTCCGTCATCATCGCGCGCCGTTTGTGCCTGCTGGCCGCCGGCGCCATCAAGATTCGGGAGAAGAAGGCCAATGCCGGGCAATAGCAGCGTGGTCAACGTAGTCGTGGCTGGCCTGGGTGGTCAGGGCGTGCTCAAGGCGTCGGGCATCCTGGCGGACACGGCATTTCGCGCGGGGCTAGACGTGAAGAAGAGCGAGATTCACGGCATGAGCCAGCGTGGCGGCTCGGTTTCCAGCGACGTGCGCTTCGGCGACCGCGTGTTTTCGCCCATGGTTCCAGCGGGCGAGGCGGATTTTCTGGTGGTTCTGACCGCCAGCCAAATCGACGTGGCGCGGCCGGTGCTCAAGGCGGACGGAATCCTGATTCACCCGGGGTTGGTCGACGAGACGCGTCTGGCCAACAAGCGCAGCCTGAACGTGGCCTTGCTCGGAGCGCTTGCTCGCCACCTCAATCTTGCAGAGAATCTCTGGCATGCGGCCATCAAGGCCGCGTTGCCCGAGAAGCTTCACGCGGCCAATCTGCAGGCCTTTGCCATCGGAAGAAACCCATGACCTCGCCCTCGCAAGACCGAAAGCCCAGCACGCCCAGCTACCATCCTGCCAGCGCGCCCGATTTCGTGCCCGTGCCGCTTCTGCGCAAGCTGCAACTCGATCGGGTGCAGGCCATCGTGGCCCACGCGACGGAACGCGTAGAATTGTTTCGCCAGCGCATGCAGAGCCGCAAGCTGGCCCCGACTGACATCCAGACGCTCGACGATGTCGCGCGCCTGCCTTTCACCAGCAAGGCTGACCTGCGCGACACTTATCCCTTTGGCCTGTTCGCGACCCCGCTGCGCGATGTGGTGCGCGTGCACGCATCCAGCGGGACCACCGGCAAGCCCATCGTGGTCGCGTACACCAAGCAAGACGTGGATGTTTGGACCTCGGTCATGGTGCGCAGCCTGGCGGCCTGCGGCCTGCACGAAGGCGACATCGTGCAGAACGCATACGGCTACGGACTCTTCACCGGTGGGCTGGGCGCGCACTATGGCGCCGAGGGCATCGGCGCGGCTGTGATTCCCATCTCCGGCGGCNNACCCCCACCTACTTTCTCCACCTCATCGACCGGGCGGCTACGTTGGGCGTGGACCTCAAGGCCCTGCCCCTGCGCGTGGGCGTGTTCGGCGCCGAGCCCTGGACAGACTCCATGCGCCGCCACATCGAAAGCGCAACCAACATCCAGGCCTTCGACATCTACGGCCTGTCCGAGATCATCGGCCCAGGCGTGGCCATCGAGTGCCCGTGCCACGACGGTCTGCACATCTTCGAGGATCACTTCTACCCCGAGATCATCGATCCCGAGACCGGGCAGGTGCTGCCCGAGGGCCAGGAGGGCGAGCTGGTGCTGACCACGCTGTCCAAGTGGGCCATGCCCATGATTCGCTA
>PMLB01000169.1 GCA_003158735.1 Myxococcales bacterium
CCGAAATACCGAAGTGCCTACCAGCTTTACGACGGAAAGCCGTGCCTCGACGAATCGGCCACGCAGTGTCGGGGCTGTCTGCAGGCGCGCATTGCCAGCCTGGGAGAAACCATCGGCTTTGGCCAGCGNNCCAGAAAAGCTAGCTACTTCACACAGAGGGCACAGGAGCCGCAGAGGCAGACGAGAAATGGAATGGAATAGCTAAATAATTGCGGGTAGTTGCGCGCGCATACCGGAGCAGGAATCTGTACGCTGATTTACGAAGACTTCTCTTGACGAAAAACTACTTGAAATGGTACCTTCATCGTGAAACATTTCACAGCGTGACGAAAGTAACAAGAAGGACTTGGTGAGATGACAACAGTCACACAGGACATTCAGCCCATTCTCAAGAAGTACCCGAATGCCCGCCGCGACTCCCTGATCACGATCTTGCAGGAGGTTCAGGACGCGCAGGGGTACGTGTCGAAGGAGTCGGTCATCGCCATTGGCCAGTACTTGCGGCTCCCCGCCAGCAAGGTGTTCGGTGTCGCGACCTTCTACAACCAGTTCCGCTTCCACCCCACCGGCAGGTTTCACGTGCAAGTGTGCCGAGGCACTGCCTGTCACGTGAAGGGATCGCTGTCCCTGCTCGATACCGTGAAGAAGGAGCTGAAGATCCTGCCCGGGCAAACCTCCCGGGATCGGACGTTCAGCCTGGAGGTCGTGGCGTGTCTAGGTGCTTGCGGCCTGTCTCCTGTGATGTGTGTGAACGGTGAGTTCTTCGCCCGCATGACGCCGACCCGGGCGCGCAAACTGCTAGAGGGCTGTCGCAAAGAGGCGGTGCAGTCATGACCACCATGCCGAAGTCGCTCTTCGCTCCACTCGAGGTTTCGACCACTCCCGATCCGATCGTCTTGCAGTACCTGAAAGCGGGTAGCGTGGCCCAGGACGGCGAGCAAGAAGCCTATCTGGCCAAGCTTCGTCGCGATGTCGTCAGCAAGCCGGTTATCTACCTTGGCACGGGAACCTGTGGCATGGGCGCGGGGGCGGCCAAGGTCAGCAAGGCGCTCCACGAGTACCTGGAGGCCAACCACAAGGACGTCGAGATCGTAGAGGTAGGCTGCATCGGCATGTGCGCGTTCGAGCCCATGCTGGATGTGCAGATGCCAGGCAAGCACCGCCTGTCTTTCATGCAGGTCTCGCCGGAAAACGTCGCTGGCATCCTGGACGGCGTGTTCGCCGGCAATATTCCCACCGCAAATCTGGTTGGCCAATTTCGCGCCGGCCCGGCCGAGGCGTGGGCCGGCCTGCCCTATTTGGACGAACATTCCTTCTTCAAGCCGCAGTTGCGCTGGGTGCTGGAGTTTTCGGGCATCATCGATCCTGGCAGCATCGAGGAGTACATCGCGCGCGGCGGATACAAGAGCTTCCTGCAAACCATTCGTAGCCAGACCCGCGAAGCAGTGTGCGACATCGTCGAGAAGAGCGGGCTGCGCGGCCGCGGCGGCGGCGGCTTTCCCGCCGGCCGCAAGTGGAAGATGGCGCTGGGCCAGGCGAGTGACCAGAAGTACCTCATCTGCAACGCGGATGAGGGTGACCCCGGTGCCTTCATGGACCGCGCGTTGATCGAAAGCGATCCGCACAAGCTGCTGGAAGGCATGATGATCGGCGCCTATGCCATCGGCGCCAAGGACGCCTACGTCTACATCCGGGCCGAATACCCGCTGGCCGTGCAGCGCCTGCGCGAGGCCATCGCGCGCGCCACGGCCTACGGCCTGATCGGCGACCACATCATGGGTAGCGGGTTCAACCTGCAGTTTCACATCAAGATGGGAGCAGGTGCGTTCGTGTGCGGCGAAGAAACCGCACTCATGCACAGCATTGAAGGCCGGCGCGGCATGCCCAGGCCGCGGCCGCCGTACCCNNACCGCTACCAGCAAGGGCACCAAGATCTTCGCGGTCAGCGGAAAGGTCCAGCGCGCGGGACTGGTCGAGGTGGCGATGGGGACCTCACTGCGCACCGTGATCTTCGATGTGGGCAGCGGTCCGCCCGCGGGCAAGAAGTTCAAGGCAGTGCAGATCGGCGGCCCCTCGGGCGGTTGCATCCCGCCGCAGTTGCTCGACACGCCGATTGACTACGAAACCCTGAAAAGTGCAGGGGCCATCATGGGTTCCGGCGGCTTGGTGGTGCTGGACGAGACCACCTGCATGGTGGATTTCGCCAAGTTCTTCATGGAGTTCATCCAGTCCGAAAGCTGCGGCAAGTGCATCCCCTGTCGCGAGGGTACGCGCCGCATGCTGGAGATCCTCGACGCCATCACGCGGCCGCGGCGCAAAGAGGAGAACATCGATGCTCTGGTGCGATTCCAGGGCATCATGCGCCTGGCTGAGCTGGCCGAGACGATCAAGGCCACCAGCTTGTGTGGCCTGGGGCAAACCGCGCCCAATCCGGTGCTCTCTACTCTGCGCTGGTTTCGTGAGGAATACGAAGCGCATGTCTTCGAGCGGAGCTGCCCGGCTGGCGCGTGCAAAGACTTGGTGGGCGCGCCTTGCCAGAACACCTGCCCGGTGGGCACCGAGGCGTGGCGCTATGTCGCGCACATCGCGCGTGGCGAGTACGCGGAAGCCTATCGGGTTATCCGCAGCGCCAACCCGTTCCCCTCGGCCTGCGCGCGGGTGTGTGACCACCCCTGCGAGCTGATGTGCCGTGCCGGCGCCACCGGGGGCGAGCCGATCGCAGTGCGCACCCTGAAGCGCTTCATCGTGGATCGCGTGGCGCCCGACACCTACAAGCAACCGGTCAAGCCTGCAGGTGCCAACGCGCCCAGGATCGCAGTTATCGGTGCGGGCCCGGCGGGACTCACGGCTGCCCACTACTTGGGGGCGATGGGCAATCTGGTCACGGTATTCGAACGCGAATCCAAGCCCGGCGGCATGTTGGTTTCGGCCATCCCGGAGTACCGTCTGCCGCGCGTAACCTTGCAGAAGGAGATCGATTCC
>PMLB01000449.1 GCA_003158735.1 Myxococcales bacterium
TTTCGGGAAAGCAACGACGTGAAGCCTTCTGACGATGAACTAGGGTTTCTCTCTTGCCGGGAAATCGTGGACTACTGCCTTGATTTCCTGAGTGGCTCGCTGCCCAACCGGGAAAAGCAGCTCTTTTCTGCCCACCTGAGAAACTGCCCCGATTGCGTGAGGTTCTTCGAAACCTACCGCAAGACGCCCGAGGTTTCCCGGGAGGCCTTGGCGCTGCGTATGCCCGACCGGGTCAGAGTAGCCGTGCGTGATTTCCTACGCGAACGCTATGAGCCAAGCCCGACCAGCGACGACAGCTCGTCGAGGCGGTAGTAACGGAACGCGCCTGCTTGACAGGCCGAACGATGCGGGCAAGATGGCTGCACTAGCATGCCCGTCGGCCTGGTTTGTCCCCGTTGCGACGCTTTGACCGGCCTCGACGCGACCTTGTGCCCGGTGTGCCAAGCTCCCATCGTCGAGGCGGCTTCTCGCGTGCCATCGCCTGGCCGGGCCCAGCCCGCTGTCCCTGTGGAGGATTCCATGTCAACCAAGCCCTGCCCGACCTGTGGCAATCCGGTCCCAATCGGCGATCGTTTCTGCGGCCAATGCGGGACACGCATCGAGGTGCCATCCGCGCCCAACCCCAGCGCCGGCGCCGGCAAGACCATGTTCTTCTCTGGTGTCCAGGCTGCCGGCATCGCCAAGCTGGTGGTGGTCAAGGCCAACAGTGCTGATGGCCTGGCCTATGAACTCGGGGGAACCGAGCACATGGTGGGCCGCACCGAGGGTGCCATTCTGTTTGCAGAGGATCCTCTGGTGTCCCCGCGCCACGCCAACTTCTTTTATCGAGACGGCAAGCTGTTGGTACGCGACGAGGGCTCGATCAACGGCGTGTTCGTGCGCATCCGCACCCCGACGCGGCTGGAATCCGGCTCGGTGTTCTTGGTTGGCGAGCAGCTCTTGCAAATCGAAGCTCTAGCACCCGATTTCGGGCCGCAGCCGGATGCCGAAGGAACGTATTTCTACGCCAGCCCCAAGCGGGCCTCCAAGATGCGAGTTGTCCAGCGACTGCGCGGGGGCGAAATCGGACTCATCGTGCGCGCCCGCGGCGATAGCGTCACGCTCGGTCGCGAAGAGAATGACCTCAATTTCCCCGACGACCCCTTCATCTCAGGCCGCCACGCCGAAGTCACCATCGCCCCGGATGGAGTGTTCACGGTGAACGACCTGGGCTCCAAGAACGGCACGTTCGTGCGTATCACCGATGAGTCGCCGCTAGAACATGGCGACTACGTGTTTCTCGGCCAGCAACTCCTGCGGGTGGAGATCTCGTAGGAGAAATGCGGCGCGACGACGAAGCAAATGAGGGTTAATGTTCCTTTTCATGAACTGCGCGGAGGATAGCTCGTGATCATCTGCTCTCGCTGCGGCAAGGAAAACCAGGACCAGTTCAAGTATTGCCTCGGCTGCGGCTCGAAACTGCAGGTGGCAGTTCCCGCGCCGGAGGATCCCTTCAGGGCGACTCCGGTCGCCCCGGAGCCCGCCCCTCTGGGCATGGCGAAGACTTTCTCGCCCCCGCCGCCCACAGCCCTGGCTGATCCCGAGTCCGCTGTGGCCTTTCAGGCCACTCGCTTCCAGGCACCCGCCCCCGCCGCGGCTGCGGTGGTTCGGCCGGTTGCTTCTCCTGGCTCGGCTCCCCATGTAGTCCGTGCCAGTGGGGCCATAGGAGGCCAGCGGACAGCGCCAACTTCAACGGGCCCAGCCTCCGCCCCCTCTCGTGCGCCCACCCCTGCCGCCGGGCAGGAGGCGTCCCGGCCGCGACCTGTGACCTCGCAACAGGACGCTACCGCCGCGGCATCTAGACTCGCCACCGCACCGACCGCCTGGCGCCCCGGGGGCGCTTCCACGGCTGCGCCGATTCCCTCCGCGGCCGCGGGGCCGCGGGTTTCGGTCGCCGCGGTCCAGGCCCCCGTTCGATCGACTGGGCAGCCAAGCCCAAGCGTCGCGCCGCCAGCTCCTGTCGGCGCGGCGGCCGCGTATCCGCTGGCGACGGCTGCTCCGATCCCTCCCGCAGCCTCCGGGCCCACCCTGTGTCCACGTTGCGGCAACCCCGTGTCTACAGGCTTCGCCTTCTGCGGAGCCTGCGGTCATCGCATGAAGCCGGCCGCAGGCGCCGTGGTCGAGGCCGCCCTCGAGCAAGCTGCGGCGCTGGCCCCGGAGCCCGTCAAGGCCACGGTTCGTGGCCAGCTGACGCTCATCCGCCCCGACGGCACCGAGGGGGGAAGTCATCCCTTGCACCAAGGTGAGAATCTGGTCGGACGAGGCCAGGGCCATCTCTTCGACTCCGACCCTTACCTGTCGCCTCGCCACGCCGAGTTTGTTCTCACCGAGGCAGGGCTAGAAGTCCGCGACCTGCGCAGCCTGAATGGCGTGTTCGTCAAGCTCACGCAGGAAGAAACTCTGGAATCGGGCGACACCTTGCGCATCGGTCAGGAGCTGCTGCGTTTCGACGCCATCAGCCCACCCTCGCCGCTGGAGGATGGAACCGAGATCATCGGCACGCCCAACCCAGGGTATTGGGGCCGCCTGTCCGTCATCGTGGGCCGGGACGTGGACGGCCCTGCCTTCCCACTTTTCGACGAGACAGTTGTACTCGGCCGCGAGCGCGGCGACATCCTCTTTCCCGAGGACGGCTACGTCTCCGGCACGCACGCGCAGATCACTCTGCGTGACGGCCACGTGTACCTGACTGACCTGGGGTCATCGAACGGCACATTCCTCCGCGTTCGCGACGCGCGGGCGGTATCTTCGGGCAGCCTGCTTCTCATGGGCCAGCAGCTCTTTCGAGTGGCCCATCAGTAGCTATTTCTGAGCTCCCTTGTTCTTGTTGAAGAAGGCCTTGCGCAGGTCATCGTTCTGCTTCGGCTCAACGTAGCGAAAGCCGCCCGGGATCTTGAAACGCTCCCCGTTGTCGAAGTCCAGGACCACGTCCACTGGACCCTTGTCCCCGTTGGGCGTGACGACATTGATCTTGTCTTTGGACTGAATGACCACCTGCTCGGCCACGTGACCACCGAAGGCAACGCGAACCTGCGTTTTGCCTGGCTGCAGACCGACCCCGACGATGTTCACATGATCCCCGCCTGCGGTGATGCCTTCAGCTGGCTCTACCCGGTCGATGCGGAGCCTGGTCTCATCGCAGGCTGCCAGGAATGTCAGGACCAGAACGGCCGAGGCCAGGCCCAAGACGCGTTTCATGTGCGCTCCTCCTTGATTGAAGGGCACCTTAGCCCGCTCGAACCCTGGGGTCAACGGCGACTCTGCTCCCAACGCAGGATTCGGAGTCGCTCTGGAGCACGTCCTGCCCGGCGAGCCCGAGATGGGGTATGACTAGAAAGCCCTTCCGGGCGCGCCCGTGGATACCCGACTCGTACTACGCGACATCGAGGCCTTGCTGGAAAACGCGGGCGCCGGGACCGCGGTGGAAGTCTATGGCGCCGCAGGCGCCGTGGGCCCAGCCATCGCGGCCCACCTGGCGCGCCAGGGCAAAAACCATGGTCCCTTGCTCTATGTGGTTGCCGGCGAGGATCTGGTGGAAACCCGCTGTGCCGATCTGTCGTTCTTCCTGGCACCGCGAAAGTCAGTCGAGGATCCGCTGGCCCCTGCGCCCATCCTAGACCTGCCTGCGCCCGAAGTCTCGCCGCACGCCGAGATGCAGCCCGATCGCCGCACCATCATGCGCCGGTTGGCACTCCTGTACCGCCTGGGTCACGGCCACGCGCCGGCCGTGGTAGTGGCGCCCGCCGCGGCGGTGTTTCGGCGCGTGATTCCCCCGATGCGGTTCGCCGATCTCTGCCGGGTGGTCGAGGCCCATTCCAGCCTGGAGCGGGAGACCTTGGTCAAAGATCTTTGCCGAGCCGGCTACGGTCGTGCGCAGGTAGTCGAGGATCCCGGAACCTTCGCGGTACGCGGGGCTGTCATCGATGTCTTTCCCCCGATCTACAAGCACCCGATACGCATCGAACTGTTTGGCGACGAGGTGGAGTCGCTGCGTCTGTACGACGCCGCCACCCAGCGCAGTTTGCGGCCCATTGAACGAGTAGCGTTCCACCCGGTGCGGGAGACTGTGGTCACCGCCGGCGCCGATGTGCGGTCGCGTTTGCTAGCCGCCGCTGACCAAGCCGCCTACCCATCGAGCAAGACCCGCTACCTGCTGGAGCAGATCGAACGAGGCGAGGATTTCTTCGGCAGCGAGGCGCTGGCTCCCATCTTCCATGCCCGTCTCGGCTCGTTCTTCGACTACCTTCCGCCGCAGACGCGCGTGGTGGTCGAGGATCCGCCGGCACTGCTGGAGGAGGCGCGCCGCAGTTTTTCCCGCGTGCGCGAGAGTGCTTTGCACCGCAGGGCCGAGCACCGCCTCGCCCTCGACGCAGAGGAGTTTCTACTCGACGAGGAACAGGCGCGCCTCGCGCTGCAGGCTTGGCCGCGCCTGGAATTGCGCGCGGTGGAGGTGACGTCGTCCAGCGCCGAAAACCGGCCGCCCACGCCGCGCATCAGGGTGACGGCGGAGCCCAACACCAGCTTGCGCGCCGAGCTCCTCCACGAACGCGGCGACGAAGACATCGGGCATGCCCTGTGCGAACGCATCCGGCTGTGGCATGCAGGAGGCTACCGTGTGTGCCTGGTGGCGCCCACCCGCGCCCACGCAGACCGGCTGGCCGGCGTGCTGCAGGCCTTCGGCCAGAAGCCCCAAACCCCACGCGACCACAGCGAAGGTGGCGCGCTAGACTTGCTTGAGCGAGTCGCGGCCCGCCCCTCGCTGGAGATTCTGGTTGGGCCGCTCACGCGCGGATTCCGGCTGCCCGACCAGCGCCTGGTACTGGTCGCCGAGGAGGAGATCTTCGGTGCGCGCTCGCACCGCGCAGCCCCGGATACGGGGCTGCCGGGGTTTGCAGACCTGGGCGAGATATCCGAAGGGAATCTGGTGGTCCATGACGAGCAGGGCGTAGGCCGCTACCGGGGCCTGAAAAAACTCACGCTGCGGGGAGTGGCCCAGGATTTCCTGCACCTGGAATACGACGGCGGCGGGCTATACGTGCCGGTCTACCGCATCGGCGTCGTGCATCGGTTCGTGGGCGGCACGCCGGAAACCGTGCGGCTCGACAAGTTGGGCGGCGCCACCTGGGTGGAGAAGCGCCGCCGGGTTTCCTCTGAAGCGCGCAAGCTGGCCGAAAGCCTTCTGCAACTCTACGCCCAGCGACAGGCACTGCTGGGCCACGCTTTTCCGCCCCCTGACGTCATCTTCCGCGAGTTCGAGGAGACCTTTCCCTTCGAGGAAACCGCTGACCAAGACAAGGCCATCGCGGCGGTGCTG
>PMLB01000290.1 GCA_003158735.1 Myxococcales bacterium
GATTCGACTCGCAACAAGTTCGTCATCTTCGGTGGACGCGCAAGCTCCGGCTACGACCTCGCGGACATTTGGGAATGGGATCCGGGAGCCAGCGCTTTCACCGACCGCACGACCTCAGGGGGACCGAGCGCCCGCAGTCAGCACAGCATGGTGTTCGAAAAATCCACGGGCAAAGTACTGCTCTTCGGCGGTGGTCTGGCCGATTCGACCTCTGGTGCGACCAGCATCTCGCTCGCATTTGGCGAGACCTGGGAATGGGATGCGGGAACAGGTGCGTGGACCCAGCTCAAACCGACCAGCGCACCCGGTGCGCGCCATGACTCGGCGCTGATCTGGGACAGCAAGCGCAACCGCGCGGTCCTATTCGGCGGCATGCAGAAGCCGCAGGCTGATGTGGACGGAATTCCCCAAAATGACGTGTGGGAATGGGATCCGGCCAAGGCGAACTGGACTCTGCGAACAAGCAAAGGGAAACAACCGACTGCGCGCTGGGGTCACGCCATGGCCTACGACCCGGGCCGCGGCATGGCCGTGCTCGCCGGAGGCGAGGACCTCGACACGAACCTCGAACTGGCCGATCTCTGGGATTGGGATCCGAACAGCGCGACCTGGACGCAGCGACTCGACGGCAGCGAACCCAACCTGCCCGCAGCGCGCATGTACGCCTCGCTGGTCACCGCGCAGAACCGCCTTGATTTGCTGGCGGGCCTCACGCTCGACCAGGCGTCCGGTGAAGAGGCGGCCTCCAGGGAGCTATGGGAACTGGATCCGGCTTCGGCAACCTTCACCAACCGCTCAGTGATACAAAACGGGCCGAGCCCGCGCGCGGGTCACTCCATCGCCTTCTGTCCGGCCACCGGCAAGACCTACGTATTTGGCGGTCAGCGCCTCGACACTTCCGCGCTTCTCGACTACACCTCCGCGCTTTTCGACGACTTGTGGGAGTGGGACGGGACTTCCTGGACCGAGGTCCAGGCGGATGTACGCCCCCCGGCGCGCGCGAGCGCGGCGATCGCCTACGATCCCTATCGCAAGTCACTCGTCATTTTCGCCGGCTGCTCGTCGGCGTTGTCCTTTAGCGATACAACCAAGTGCTTTCAAGACACCTGGGAATGGCAGAGCAGCACACGCAAGTGGACCCAGCTTCTTCCCGCGACGAGCCCGGACTATTTGAACTTGAATGGCCAGTCGCCCCCGCAGATGGTGACCGATTCGGGCCGCGGCAAGCTGCTGCTCTTCGGCGTGGCAGCGAGCAACAACAGCACCGCGGTCTGGGAGTGGGATGGCGCGACCACGACCTGGACCAACCGCACACCCGCCCCAGGCTCGATCATACCGAATTTCTACGACCCCAAGACGAACTCCAGCGATGCCACTACCGCTGCGACATTCGACGACGCTCGCCAGAAGTTGTTCGTCTTTGCGGGCCAGAGTCAGTGGCAAGGCACCACCAGCAACAGCGTGTTCTGGGAATGGGATCCGGTTTCGGCCGGATGGGCATTCCGCGACAGCGGGGACATCATCAATCTCAGCTACGGCTTCGGCGCGGCCGGAGGCGTGGCCTACGACAGCCTGCGCCGTCGGCAAGTGCTGCTCGCGGCGGATCAGACGGCCCTAGACACTTGGGAGCTGGATCCCAAGGGGCCGACTTGGTACCTGCGCACCTTTTCCGGCGACACACCCTGCGGGAACTATTGGCCCATGGCCTTCGACAGCAAGCGTGGCGTGATGGTGCTGTTCTGCACGCGCGCGGACGGCAGTTCGGACGCGACCGGGACTTCGGACCTGACCGAGACCTGGGAGTACAAAGTTGCGAATCTCGGCAATGGCGAGGGCTGCACCGCCGCCACGGCGAAGACCTGCGCCTCGGGCTTCTGCGTGGACGGCGTGTGCTGCTCAAGCGCGGTCTGTTCCGGGACTTGCCAGTCATGCAGCGTCGTCGGACACGAGGGTATCTGCACTGTGGCGACTGCAGGCACCGAAGTTCCCGGCAGCTGCCCAGGGCAGGCGTGCGACAGCAGCGGCAGCTGCAAGGTCAAGAACGGTACGGCCTGTTCCAGCGCGAGCGCCTGCGCCTCTGGGTTTTGCGTGGATGGCGTGTGCTGCGAGAACGCGTGCGATGGCACCTGCGTGTCTTGCAACCAGTCCGGACGTGCCGGCAAGTGCTCTGCCTACTCCCAGGGAAGCGATCCAGAGACAGAATGTACTTTTGGCCTTGGCGCTTGCCGCGCGACTTGCAACGGCGCCGGCGCTTGTGACTATCCGAGAGCCGGAACACCCTGCGGGACCGGTTGTCGGAGCTGTGATGGCAACGGGATGTGTGCGGACGCTCCCGATGCTTCTTCGTGCGCCACCGGCGGAGCTGGTGGCGCTGGCGGAACCGGGGGAAGGAGTGGACTTGGCGGCGGCAGTGGGTCGGGCGGTACGACGACCGGCGGTGCGGGTGGGCGAGGGGGCGCAAGTGGCCTTGGCGGCAACGGCGTGGGTGGGACGACGGGCGCGGGTGGTGCGGGCGGCAGCGGGACCGCGGGCCCCGGCACGCGACCCGATGGTGGCGGCAAGGATTCTCTCCCGCCCGACGCGGCCAGCACCGATGGCGCAGCCGCTTCTCTCCCACGCGACGCAGCCAGCACCGATGGCGCAGCCGCTTCTCTCCCACCCGACGCAGGCAGCACCGCGCACCTGGGCCACAAGGGTTGCGACTGCAATTTGGGCCAGAACGCGAGAGGTGCGTCTGGGCTACCCTGGGTCTTGCTCGGCGCCGCTTTCCTGCTGTGGCGCCGACGCCTCCTTCGGGGACTTCGGCACGGCCC